>CAYPOI010000001.1:0-11636 GCA_964412365.1 uncultured Chitinophagales bacterium
CTTCATCCGGAACTTGGGTGCGCAGATAGGTCCAATTCAGGCCTGCGAGCCGGAATGCCTCGTTGTGAAGCTTGGGCGACAAGCTGTGGGAAACCGGATTGCCGATGATCGTGCAAAACGGGGATGTCGGTAGCGATTGGAGGACGTCTCGGATGAGCATGGGATTCCTAAAAAAAAAGGAAGCCTTGTGAGCTTCCTTGAAATCATCGTCAGTAAGACAACGCGATCAGACGGTTTCTTCAGCTTTGACTTTGCCTTTGGGGGCTTTCTCATCGTTGAAGGTACCTGCTTCAGCCTGCTCACGGAAATTTTCCAAATTGGAACGGAGCTCGGTGGAGAGGTTCTCGATGAAAGAAGTCACTTCGTCGGTGGATTCGCCAAAGAACATGCGGTAGTCCAAGCTGAAATCAACTTTGGTACGGGTTCCATTATCCAGGGGAGTGAACCGAATGGTTCCGGTCTGGTTCATGTTGCCGTTGATGGTGATCCAAGCAAAGCGCGTGTTGCGAAGGTCGTCAATGATGTTGGTCGTCCATTGGAAATCTTCTTTACCGATTGCAGTCTTGTATTCGAAGGTCTGGGAATTGATCTTATTAACCTGATCAATGTGCTTGAGGAATTTTGGAAAATCCGTCGGGGAGCTCATTAATTCGTAAACCTTGGCCAGAGGCAGGTTAATATCTATCGTTTCGTGCGCCATATGATACCGTTTAGCTTCGTGAGTGTGGATTGATTTGTGTTCGATGAAAACATCGGCGGCAGAAGGAAGAATTACAGGGTAGTCTTGTCCGCATTTACATAATTTACGGCTTTTAGAGTTAAACGGCAACAAACTACATGATTCTCAGACGCCTCGCCTTCCTATTTATTACGTTAGTTGGAACGTCATCGGCATATTCTCAGTCCACGTTCTCCGGTTTCGCCCGTTCCTATGTCGGATATACGCCTACTAACCCCCCAAATGGCATCGTCAAACGAAATTCATTGCGCTTTGAATCGGACGTCCGACTAACCCACATCAGAGCCTACACGTCCGTTCAAGCCGATCATGAGTTCAACTCCTCCCCCAATTCATTCAGTCTAGTTGTGCGGGAAACGTATCTGGATCTGCGCACCGGTCCTGTCGATATCCGCGCCGGACGATTCATGCATCATTTCGGCCGATCGGAAGGCTTCATCCTTACAAATGTGTTTTCCTCGTATGATTTGTCGGAGTTTCTGACACAGGACATCACCGATCTGACCCGTGGACTTGACGGTATCCGCGTCTCGGGTTTCTTGGGCTCGAACGCCGTTCATCTGCTCGCATCCCCGTTTCAACCGGAATCATCGTTGCCCACCGGTTTTTGGTCGGTCACGAACGATTCCATCAACGGCATCCCCATCCGAACCACACAACGGAAGAACCAAGCGCTGGAAACGGGTCCCCTACGCATGGCGGCGATCATTGCGCTGCGTCCGAGGTTGAACATCGATCTGGATCTGGCGGTCGGACATTGGAGCTTACCCGTGGATGCCTATGAGAAATCCATCAGCCCGTTTCCGTTGCAAATCGACATCCGAAACAAGACATCTTACAGTTGGATGGCGATGATGAGCAGTGAAATCCGTGCGACCCCGATCCTGGCGTTCACCACCGAACTCGCTTACTGGAATGCGAAACCGGTGGATATCCTACCTCCACCGCAGAATCCGGCATTGCTGTTCTCCGAAACCAAGGGTTTCCTTCGCAACGCTCGGTATGTGGGCGCATTGGTCGGGGTAAAATCAGTTTGGATGAATGTGAATATGAGTCAACAACTGTTCATGGAACACATCGTCCAACCTCCTGCCCATATGCTCGCCGATCAGACCGTCTTCGGAACCACGCTCACCTTTTGGCGACGGTTTTTTTACGACGACCTGACGGTTCGGATGATGACCCGCTACCAGTTCGACCCTAGTGGCTATTGGATGAACCCCGAAGGGATGTACCGCATCAACGATTCCATCCACCTTCGGCTGGGAGCACATTTATTCGGAGGATCCAAGCCAAACGACGAAAATCCGACCTTTTCATTCGGACAGTATAGGTCGAACCAGTTTTTATATGGTAAATTTGCCTTCTTCTTTTGAGGCATATTGAAACAATTCGCCAAATTTGTCCTGTCTTTTCCCAAAACCATCCTCATGGGTATGGGTGTGCTGATGCTGGCGAGTTTGTATCCAGCATCTCAAATCCGCACGGATTTCAATATCGAAGCGTTTTTTCCGGATGACGATCGCACCATCCTCGAATACCGGGAAGTGTCGGAAGAATTCGGGCGCGACGACAATGTGATCGCGGTGATGCTCGAGCATCCCGACATCCTCACCACAGAGCATCTCACACGAATCGACAGCCTGTCTGTGGCTCTGGAGGGAATGCAGCACGTGACGGAAGTCCAGAGCCTGACCAACGCCCGTCGCTTGCAGAACGAAGACGATAATCTGGTGATCCGGGAGGTTTGGAGTCCGGGTGAAGCCGCTCCTTTGCTGCAGGACATCCAAGGCAATCCGTTCGTCAGTGGGATCATCTTAAGCGCCGATGGTCGCACGACGGCGATCTACATCACGATCGATGCGGAAGCCGATCCTTTCCGCATCCGAAGCGAAGTCATCGCTGAGATGAACCGCATCATCGAACCGTACCGGTTGACCTACGACATCGGCATCACGGGCATCCCGTATTTCCGGAACCAATACGTGAACATGTTGAACGGTGAGATCCGATTCTACATCACGCTCTCCACATTCTTGGTGATGTTGCTGCTTGGAGCGCTGTTTCAGAGCATCAGAGGGATCGTGCTACCACTTGGCGTTGTTTGGATCACCATTCTGTTCACGCTGTCGTTCATGGTGATGACAGGAGGCTATTTCGAAATCCTGAGTTCCACCATCGCACCGATTTTGCTATGTGTGGGCATCAGCGATTCGGTGCATCTGATGTCGAAGTACAACGATGGTCGGATTTCCGGACTCTCGCGTCGCTCATCCATGAAAGAAACGGTGATCGTGATGGGAAGCGCCACATTTCTCACGAGCGTCACCACGTTCATCGGCTTCATCACCTTGTATACCAGCAGCGTGGTGCCGATTCAGCGATTCGGATTGTATACCGCATTTGGAGTTTTGTTCGCCTTCGTGATCACTATGTTTGTGATACCGGCTGCATTGCCGTTTTTCAAAGACACGGTGAAAAAGGATCTGTCCCATCACAAAGTGCATCATCTGATCGGAGTGATGTTGCAAAAGCTGAATGTCTGGATCGAGCGGCATTACAAGGGAATCGTGATCGGGACCTTGGTCATCACGGTGCTGGTCGGAATCGGTGCCATCCGCCTCAAAGTGAACAGCTTCATTTTTGATGATGTGGGACCCGAAAACATTTTGGTTTTGGATTCGGACCGGTTTTCTGAAAAACTGAGTCCGCCATTCCCTCTCGAGCTGATTCTGAACACCGAAGTGGATAATGGCATCCTTCAGCCCGATTACATCCGTCGATTGCTTGCGTTCGAAGCTTTTCTGGATTCGATTCCCGAAATCGCGCGCACCACATCCATCACCACCTTGCTTGCTGAAACGCATCGGGTGATGCAGCCCGACGCCCCGCTATCCGACCTTACGCTACCCGATGCCGCGCCACGGATCGCTCAGTACATGCTCCTGCTCGAAATCGCCGATCCCGACCTGCTTCCTTCCTTCACAGATTTCACCTATTCGAAGGTCCGCATCGCCGCGCAAATCGAAGACGCTGGGTCGTACCGCGTGAACGGCATCCGCCGCACCATCCGCCTGTATTTGACGGAGCATTTCCCCGAAAGCCGCCTTCAACAATCCGGAACAAGCATCTTGGTGGCGGATCTGACCGGAAACATGGTCCGTTCACTCACATCCAGCATCCTGCTTGCGGTTGTGTTCATCGCCGGCATCATGGCTTGGCTGTTCCGAAACGGGAAACTTATCGCCTTGTCGCTCATCCCGAACTTGGTTCCATTGTTCATCACGGCAGGCGTGATGGGGTATTTGGGCATCGATCTGAAACCATCGACAGCGGTCATCTTCACCATCGCGTTCGGAATCGCGGTGGATGACACGATTCATTACTTGGCCCGACTTCGCCTCGAAAGTTGGAAAAACGCCGATCTTCGCACGGCAATTCGCATCACAACGGAGAAAACAGGTCGACCCATTGTCTTGACGAGCCTCATCCTGCTGATCGGATTCGGCACCCTTATGACGAGCGATTTCACATCCACAGTCTGGATGGGCAGTTTGGTGAGCATGACCGTCTTGGTGGCGCTCATCGCCGACGTCGTGTTCCTACCCGCCTTGCTTTATTGGATGAAACCCGATTTGACGACCGCATCCCAAACATCGGAGTGAATCTGCTCAGGGGTGCGATCCGCATCGATGGTGCGGAATCGAGCGTTGGATGCGGCCAGGGTATCGAATCCCTGAATCACACGATCGTAGAAATCATCACCGGCTTGTTCCATGCGGTCGCGATGCCGGTCTTGGATTCGGGATTGGGCTTGCTCCCGACTCAGTCGCAGATAAAACGTGAGATCCGGAACCACGCCATGTGAGGCAATCAAATTGATGGAATGGATGTGCTCGATAGGGAGTGATTGTCGTCCGTAGCCCTGATACGCCACGGTGGAATCGTAAAACCGATCCAAAATCACCCATTCACCGTTTTTCAGTTTGGGTATGACATGTTCCGCGATCAATTGCGAGCGGGCGGATGAAAAGAGTAATGCCTCTGTGACCGGATCGATCGGAAATTCCGGATTCAGCAACAATCCGCGGATGACTTCCGACACTTCCGTGCCGCCGGGTTCGCGATACAGGTTCGCATCAATCTTATGAAATTCGAGACGCTGGCGCAGTTGATGGATCTGCGTGGTTTTGCCACTTCCGTCAATTCCTTCGAAGGAAATCAGCATCAGGGACCTATCTGTTTGGGTTCTTTCGGAAGGATGAATGACAGTGCGATGTACGCCAGAATCGGGCTACCTGATCCGATGAAGGTGAACACGATAAAGAGAATTCGGACGATGGTCGGGTCCATACCCAGATAATTCGCCAATCCTCCACAGACACCTGCTAGTTTGCGATTCGTACGTGATAAGAAGAGCCGCTTTTTCCTCTGCAATCCATATTCATCCAACTGGCCATCGGCCGTTGCGGAAACTTTGGGAGTCTTTTTCTTCTTGCGTTTCGGACGGGAAAAGGTGCCTAGGCCGACCAATAAGACCAAAAATGACCCGAATATGCTGATGAAGGTGAGCATGTCGCTGAAATCCGTTTCGAACGGCAGGAACACTTGCATCACCGATACGGCGCAGACCGCCAGAACGCCCAATCCGATCACGGTGACGGGATTCAGGAGGGCACTCGGTTTTTTTGTTTCTACCAGATCTTCGTCGATGTATTGCTGCAGTGTCGATTCAAGATCGTGCGAGCTCACATCAAAAACCGATTCGGATTCGCTGGAATAGTTGGTAGGTCGTGTTTTTTCAGCCATTCAGCAAATATAGGGAGAAGCGGGATGCATCCTACTTACATCCCACTTGAAAACACGCGCGGCGCAATGCGAAACATCACAAAGGCCCAGCTTTGGTGCGATTTCGGAGAACCCGCGCCTTTAATGGCGTTCATCGTGTCGTTCTGAGACATAACCGAATACCCAGCCGTGAATGACGTTGCAGGGGCCGGACGCCACGTTACAAGGAAATCCAGCTCTGTGCCCAGATACGGATTCAGGATATCACCGGATACCGCATCCACCACATCTCGATGTGCGATAAATTGATGCACATTCAGAGCCAAGCTTACCTCTTCTAGCGCACTCCAATTGAGCTTCTGATATACGTTTGCGAAACCTACATCGAACCCTCCCGTCGGCTGTCGAAACGGATTACCCACATGAAAGTAGTCCATGAAACCGTAAAACTTGTGATTGGTGCCATACAGCGGCATAAATGATTTGTTCTTGGCAGACTCGGATTCGGTACCTGAAGAGAAATCAAGCCCTAGTGATAGGGCGAAATTATCGACCTTTCGGCTCGAGTCGAATCCCAGAAAGTGCGCCGAAACATCATTGCCGAAGGCATCCTTCCCAGTCTGTAAATAGGCATCGGATTGAAGGAGATAGTCGCCAAACTGATGGCGTATATAGGTGCCAAACGTTTGCAACCAGGCCATTGATTGATTGGCAAGCTGCCTCCCGTCGTTGTGCAGCAGAACACTCACTTCGGTCCGATCATATTTTTTATTAACCCATAGAAATTGCATGGTTTTGTTATTCGCGGCTCCGAGGGGATAAACGTTGCCGGTCAGATGTCCTGGCTCGATAATTCCAGCCTGATTCCAAGTGGCAGCAGCGTCAACGGTAAGACGGAGTTGAGCGTTGGTATGACGCACCAACAATGCATCGTGTGAACGTCCTTGCATGGCCCAGTCTAGGTTGCCCATAAAACGCGCATTGTCGTAATCGAGCTGCATCCGTCCGAATTGCATCATCCAGTTGTGAGTAAACCGGTAACGCGCCCAGGCTTCAAACACGTTACTCAAGTTGGCTTCGGTTTTGTAAATCTGACTGTGATTCCCCCAAACACGCACATCCTGCATCACAAGTCGAACGCTCACAGGCGCGTCGCTGAAGTTAAGCGCAAGGCGAGAGCGTTGTTCCACGAAAGCCGCTGGATCTTGACCTTCCAGAATTGGTGTTTTGAACCCGTTTCGAATCTCCATCCGAGGACGAATCTCAATATCGGCGGTGAATTCCTGCGCTAAGAGCCGACCAACGGGCGCGAATGCAACAATAAGAGTGAGCGCAAAAAAGGATCGAAGAAGGGTTTTCATAGGATTAACTACATTTCCTGCGGAAAATATCTCCGGTTTAATGATGCGCAATAATAATATGTTTAGGACAGAACATACTATTTAGCATACACATCGCTAAATGGATACGCAAATATAAGACTAAAATGTCTTATATATTTTCAATACAATAGAATTACCTATTTCTGTAAAACTGAGAGTACTTGTTTACAAATACGGATTAAACACCCCATTTTCCGTAATCAGCACATCCATGGGCACATCGTGCGGATCATGGGGAAGCTGATCGACCCAGCACGCATCCGGCAGCAGTCCGATTTTGATACCGGGCGTGCCTTGCAACATCCGATCATAGAATCCGCCCCCATAACCCAGCCGGAAGCCTTGTTTGTCGGCCCCGAGCAGGGGCACAATCCAATGATCGACATCGGACGACGACACAATCGTACCACCGATCGGCTCTTCGATCCCAAACCAGTTTACCTGCATCGGCATATCCGGATTCCAAACCACCAATTCCATCGAACCTAGATGCGAGTCCACGATCCGAGGCACGACCACCTTCACACCGGCGCTCACAAAAAACTCTAACAAGTCACGGGTTTCGATTTCACCGACGGTGGATTTCGCCAAATAGCCATGCACACAGAGCGGACGACGTTCCAACAACCAACTACGTGTGTTCGCGAGAATGCGCTTGGTCACATCCGCCTTCACAGATTGTCTGATGATTTTTAATTCATTGCGCCAGTGAGTTTTATTCATGTTCAATTACCGATGTCAATAAGGTGATGTTCGGTCAAATCCGCTTTGACGAAGATCTCTATCAGTCGGTCCCACACACCCACACCATGTCGATTCATCACATGGATCATCGCCCATTCGCGCTCTTGCAGATTTCCGTTCGGGAACAGGGCTTCGCGGATCTGATGCGCCCGACGGAGCGTCGTCTCCTCTTTTTGCTTGGTGGCGCGGACTAGCTTCTGCTTCAATTTCTCCAAGGCATTCTGCTGTTCTTTGAGCACGCTTTCGGCGGATGCGACCAATGTCGGGTCGATGTCCGCAACGAACACTCCTTTCGAGGCATGAATCGCTTCGAGTTGATCCTTCCATGTCTGAACAAACGCATCCACATCGGGGGCGTCGGATGAGCGCATCACCGCGGCTTCCACATCTTCGCTACGTCCGTGATAGTCTCCAATTGCCAACGTCGATTCATCCAAATACCGACGGATGTTCGGCTCGATCAGGGTCGCCGATACCCGAGGCAAGATCACCGGCATCGACCGACCCATCGCCTCATACAAGGTTTTCATCTGGGCATAGTAGGCCACTTCGCCGGGTCCGCCCACATACGCTAACGTCGGAAGCAAGGCATCTTGCAGAATCGGACGCAGAAACACATTCGGGGAAAACCGCTCCGGATTCGTTCGGATGCGGGACATCACCTCATCCGTGATCGCATCGATGCGCAGGCGTCCTTTCTCTGGATCATGTTCGAACAACAGCGTCTCCCCGACCAAGGCCTGCTGATGAAATACCTTCCCGATCGCCTCACTCTGTGCTTGAAGCACATCCCTCAATTCATTCCAATGCGTAGCATAATGCAGCAAGGTCGGCTGAAGCAAGGTTTTGAACGATTTTGGCGTGGATGCGGCCAATACCAGGCCATGTTTTGAAAACAATCGTGTGATTAACTCACCAAATGCTTGCGGATGCATGCTTTCAGGTGGTTTCGAGCCATACGCTTGGCGTAGGATTTCCATCACATCGTCGTGATGCAGGGACGGACTCATCGCGTCATCCACAACATCAAGCAATCGGGCCACATCCGCACCAATCGGCATGAATCCGGCAGCAAATGGCGCATCCGCGCCGGGCTTGAGGCTATCTGTAAACCATTGTCCCTTGGATGGAAATCCGATGGAAGAGATTTCATCATAGTCGCTATCCTCATCCCCCATCCAGAACACAGGAATCACCGGTTTTCCGGTCACGGCTTCGGTTTTTCGGGCCTGCACGATCGCCGTTATGATCTTGTACATCGTGAACAAGGGTCCGCCGAGAACGGTCAACTGCTGACCCGTAACGATCACCATCGAATCCTTATCCCGCAATCGCTCGATGTTCCGAACCGCCTCGGGATGCGGCTTAAACAGCGAATTGTAATCGTTCAGGGCGGATGCGAGAGCGTCACGGTTTCCATCCCATGAAAAGCGGGATGCGGCTTTGTTCAGGGTGTCTGGCGCGATCGGAAAATGAGGATAAAAGGGCGCAAGGGACGCATCACCTGACGTGAACGCGGTAAACAGGCGACTGAATGGTAGCTCTGAGAACACCACTAGCTTTTCAATTTGTTCAGCTCATCGCGGATCTTGGCGGCACGCTCGTAGTCTTCCGCTGCGATAGCCGATTGCAATTGTTTTTCCAAGGTCGTTACCCGAGAATCCCCGTCAGGCGATTCTTTTGCGGTGGCGGTGATCTCCAAGGGTTGCTCTGGTGAGTCTTCGATTTTGGCTTCGGACGTGATGCCGGCTTCATCCAAAATCGTCGATGACACGAAAATGGATGCGTCAAAGCGGATCGCTAGGGCGATCGCATCACTCGGACGGGCGTCGAGCTCCATGTCTTGGCCGTCGGCTTCGAGAGTCACTTGCGCGAAAAAGGTGCCATCGCGAAGTTCGTTGATCAAAATGGATTTCACATAGGAGCCGAAACCTTGGATCACGCTGCGAAGCAGGTCGTGTGTCATCGGTCGGGGCGGTTTGATGCGTTCGAGTTCCAAGGCGATGGCTTGGGCTTCGAAGGTGCCGATGATGATGGGCAGCCGCCGACTGCCGTCGATTTCATTGAGAATGAGGGCGTAAGCGCCACCACTGCTGGGGCTCGTGGAGAGCCCTAAGATGTCCATCTGGATGCGTTCCAAAACGATAGCTGACGGGATAAGTGAAGCGGATAAAGGAACTTGAATCTAACCTTTTTTTCAGAGCCTTTAAACTGTTTCCTCGTTTGACATTGTAGGGGGTTCGCCCTAATTTTAGGCTTCTTTTTTAAGCGAACACATGTTTGAATTATACTTCCCCATTGCCGTCCTCGCGGTCGTCGCCGTAGCGCTGAGTTTGTTGCTGATGTTTCTGTCCGAAATCATCGGTCCGAAACGTCCCAACAAGATCAAGCTCTCTCCTTATGAAAGCGGGATGGATCCTTATGGGCAGGCACGGGACCGTTATTCGGTCTCGTTTTATCTCGTTGCGGTCGAATTCATCGTGTTCGATCTGGAAGTGGTTTTCATCTATCCGTGGGCCGTCCGCTATTTGGAGCTGCCCGTTGAAACGTTTTGGGCAATGGCGGTATTCATAGCGGTATTGCTGCTCGGTTTGGTCTACACCTTGAAGAAAGGCACCCTCGAGTGGGATTCACAAACTTCTTTAACCTGATTTCATGTCCTATCAACAACAATTGAATGACCAGGGCTTCCTCACCACCAGTGTCGACGCCTTGGTAAACTGGGGCCGTTCGAACGCGGTTTGGCCGATGCCGATGGGCTTGGCCTGTTGCGCCATCGAAATGATGGCCTTCGCCGGACCCAAGTACGATGCTTCCCGTTTCGGCTCGGAAGTGTTCCGCTTCTCCCCTCGCCAAAGCGATCTGATGATCGTGGCCGGATGGTGCACCTACAAGATGTCGCATGCCATCCGCCGCATCTGGGATCAGATGCCGGATCCAAAATGGTGTATCGCAATGGGTGCGTGCGCTTCCACCGGCGGTATGCACCGATGCTATGGAGTGGTTCAGGGTATCGATAACTTCCTTCCTGTTGACATTTATGTGAGCGGATGTCCGCCTCGTCCGGAGACCTTGATCAACGCATTGATTCAGATCCAAGGCAAAATCAAGGAATATCCCACCAACGCACTCGACGCATGAGCACCTTCCTACCCTTGTTGGATGAACTGACCGGCACCTTTGGAAGCGCCATTGAAGAGGTTTCCGTCCATTCCGGCGACACGTTCGTCCGTGTGCACCGCGATTCCGTTCATCAGGTACTGAGCCATCTCAAATCGAAACACCGGTTCATTTATCTGTCGGACTTGTTCGGAATCGACCGATTCACCTCTGAAGATCGCTTCGAAGTGGCCTATAACTTGGTTTCTTTGGCCGAGCAGACCCGGATCTTCATCAAAACCCGCATCACCGAAGAACATCCGGTGTTGCCTACGGCAACGGATATCTGGGAAGGCGCCAACTGGAACGAGCGTGAAGTCTATGATATGTTCGGAATCCGGTTCGAGGGACATCCCGACCTGCGCCGCATCTACATGCCCGAAGATTTCAAGCATTTCCCGCTTCGCAAAGAATTTCCCCTTCTCGGCATTCCCGGTTCGATCGAGCTGCCAAACACCACTCCCGATCCGGATTAAACCCCGCATATGTCACATTCCGAATTAGAAACCAAACTCAAGCCGAAGTTCTTCAAAGAACATCAGTATGCCTATTACAAGGCGCTTGAGGACAAGCATACCACGATCGAAGTCACCGACGATGATCCGCTTGCCACAAGGATGATCTTGAACATGGGTCCGCAGCACCCTGCCACCCACGGCGTATTGCGCGTGCTCACTGAGCTGAAAGGCGAGCGCATCGTCAGAAACAAATTGGACATCGGGTATCTGCACCGTGGTGTGGAGAAAATCGCTGAAAACAAGACGTACCAGGAATTCATGCCCTACACGGACCGCATGGATTACCTTTCACCGTATTCCAACAAC
>CAYPOI010000001.1:11646-15357 GCA_964412365.1 uncultured Chitinophagales bacterium
GCGGTGGAAAAACTGGCGGATATCGACGTCCCGGAACGTGCGCAGTACATCCGCATGATCAACTGCGAATTGGCCCGGATTTCAGCCCACCTTCTGTGGTTGGGAACGATGGTGATGGATGCCGGCGCGATTTCCTTCTTCATCTGGACTTTCCGCGAGCGCGAAAAGATATATGACTTGTTCGATAAGATCGCAGGTCACCGCTTCACGGTATCTCATTCCCGCATTGGCGGCGTGGCGAGCGACTTCACACCAGATGCTCTTGCCGCCGTCAAACAGTACATCGCAGATTTTCCAAAAGAATTGCGCGAGTGGAACACCTTCCTCAACAAGAACCGCATTTTCTTGGATCGGAACGCCAATGTCGGAAACGTGACCTACGAAAAAGCGATCGCATTGGGCATGTCGGGTGCCAACATCCGCGCCACCGGCATCGCTTACGATATCCGCAAACTCGAACCGTATCTGCGCTATGCGGATGTGGACTTTGAAGTGCCTACCCGCTTGGAAGGCGACAACCTCGCCCGCTACTATGTGCGCATGGAAGAGATGGCGCAATCGGTACGCATCATCGAACAGTGTTTCGGTCGACTCAAACCCGGGCCGATTCGCATCGACAATGCCAAGAAAAGTTACCCGTCCAAAGACGAAGTGTATTATTCGATGGAAGGATTGATTCACGATTTCATGATGACCGACACCGGCGTATGTCCCCCTCCCGGCAAGGAAATCTATCATGCCATCGAAGCGCCAAAGGGCGAACTCGGGTATTACATCCAAAGCGACGGCACGGGACACCCGTGGAGAATGAAAATCAAAGCCCCATCATTCAACAACCTCCAAGGGTTGGAGCACATGTTGGATGGATGCATGTTGGCCGATACCGTTGTGGTGATCGGTGGTGTGGATCCGGTGATGGGCGAGGCAGACAAATAGATTATGGCGAACTACGAATTCTCGAAAGAGGAACTCACTGAGATCGATCGCATCAAAGCGAAGTATCCGCAACATCAAGCGGCAGTGATGCCTGTGTTGTGGATGGCCCAAGACAAATTCGGTCATGTGGACATGGAGGTACAGCGCTTGGTCGCCGCCACTCTCGATCTGCCTGAAGCGCATGTCTATGGTGTAGCCACCTTCTACACCCAATATTTCAAGGAAAAACACGGGACGTACGTGCTGGATGTGTGCACCTGTCTAAGTTGCCATATCGGCGGCGGATACGAAATGCTGCATTACCTCGAGGAAAAACTGGGCATCAAGGAAGGCGAAACCACGCCTGATGGCAAATTCACCGTAAAAAGTGCGGAATGCCTCGGCGCCTGCGGATATGCCCCGATGATGCAGATCACGAACGATGTGTTTGTAAACCATCTGACCAAGGAAAAAGTGGATCACGTGATCGATTCCTTGAAAAAAGACATCCTCCCAGAGTTCGAACCCATCCCATTAGTCCAGAACCGCTCATGAGTTTCGACTGGAAATCCTATCAGCCTGTACTGATCCCGAACATCCCCGACTATCACAAGTTGTCGGTGTATGAGAAAAACGGCGGATACGAGCAATTCAAGAAAGTGCTGGCGAACCAAACCGAGTTTACGCCGGAAGGTGTCGCAACCATCGTGAAAAACTCAGGTCTGCGTGGACGCGGCGGTGCCGGGTTCAACACCGGACTCAAATGGTCGTTCATGCCCAAGCCGGATGGTGGTCCGCGTTACATCGCCGCAAATGGTGACGAATCCGAGCCAGGTACCTTCAAAGACCGGGTCATTTTCGAATACAATCCGCATTCGTTCATCGAAGGCGCGCTCATCGCGGCCTATGCGATGCGCATTACTGCGGTGTATGTGTACATCCGTGGTGAATACCGCAGTTGGATCCGCATGATGGAAGCCGCTATCGCGGATGCATACAAAGCCGGTCACATCGGCGAGAACATCCATGGAAGCGGATTCACGACACATATGTACGTGCATTCGGGTGCCGGAGCGTACATTTGCGGTGAAGAATCGTCTCTGATGGAATCCTTGGAAGGAAAACGTGGCTATCCGCGTGTGAAACCACCATTCCCGGCTCAAAAGGGCTTGTGGGGACGTCCGACCACCATCAACAATATCGAAACCCTCGCCAACGTCCCGCTCATCATGAAGATCGGTGCCGAGGCCTACGCCGCGATCGGTGCGAAAAACCACCCTGGTCCACTTTTATATGGCATTTCCGGACATGTGAACAAGCCTGGCGTGTATGAATTTCCTTCGGGGATGTCGATCGAAACTCTGATCTATGATGTCTGCGGCGGAATTCGGAACGGCAAGAAACTCAAAGCCCTGATTCCAGGTGGCTCGTCCACTCCTCCCCTCACCGCCGAAATGATTGTTGGGACCACGATGGATTCCGACTCGCTGCGCACCGCCGGATCCATGCTTGGTACGGCCGGAATGGTGGTGATGGATGAAGACACCGACATGGTGGACATGCTCACCCGCATTTCCCACTTCTACCATCATGAATCGTGCGGACAATGTACCCCTTGCCGCGACGGCACAGGTTGGCTCGAAAAAACATTGAAGAAAATCAACCGCGGGGATGGGGAGATGCGCGATCTGGATCTTCTGCTTGACATCTGCTCCCAAATGGAAGGCCGCACCATCTGCGCCTTGGCCGATGCCGCCGCTTGGCCCGTTCGATTCACCATCACGCGTTTCAAAGAAGACTTTGAAGCCCGCTGCAAACAAACCGTTTACGCAACCGCATAATGGCTGAAATTTTCATCGACAACCAACGCTTCGAGTTCACCGGCACGGTCAAAGTGCTGCAATTCATCCTCGACAAAGGACTCGATCTTCCGCATTTCTGCTACCATCCATCCCTTTCCATTCCGGCGAACTGCCGCCAATGTTATGTGGAAGCAGGCATGCCGGTGTTCAACAAAGAAACGAACGCCTTCGATTTGGATGAGAACGGCCAACGTGTGATCCGTTGGTTTCCGAAACTGATGACGGCCTGCAATACGGATGCGTCCGATGGCATGGTTGTGAAAACGCATGTGACATCCGAGCTGGTGCGCCGTGGACAAAAAGACGTTCTCGAGTTCATCCTCATCAACCATCCGCTCGATTGCCCGATCTGCGATCAAGCCGGCGAATGCCCGCTTCAGATCCAGACGTACAAATATGGTCCGGAAGGAAGCCGCTTCGAGCACAAGAAAGTTCATAAGCCGAAACGCATCCAACTCGGACCCCGTGTGGTTCTGGATGCCGAGCGTTGCATCAACTGCACCCGTTGCGTTCGCTTCACCGAAGAAATCAGCAAATCGCGCCAGTTGACGATCATCTCCCGTGGTGATAAGAATTATCCAGCTGTCGCACCCGGACGTGAGTTTGATGATGCCTATTCGTTGAATACGGTGGATATTTGTCCGGTCGGAGCCCTCACATCCGCCGATTTCCGTTTCAAAGCCCGTGTATGGGACATGACCGCCACTCCATCGATCGACATCACCAATGGAAAAGGCTGCAGTGTCGATATCTGGACGCGCGACAACCTCGTGCTTCGTATCACGCCACGTGCCAACAAGAGTGTGAATGATGTTTGGATGCCGGATGCGGGTCGCACGGCGTACACGATCTACAACGAAAACCGGGTGAACAAGCCCCAGTTGATGTTGGATGGCGCTCAGGTACCGACATCCTGGACGAACGCGGTTCTCAC
>CAYPOI010000001.1:15457-31878 GCA_964412365.1 uncultured Chitinophagales bacterium
GTGAATGTGGATGGGCGTGCGCAACGCACCCGCGCCGCCAAAGAAACCGCGCATCGCGGCCGCAATGTGAACCTCGACATGTCGAAAGGTCGCCTGGATACCTTCGGCACCCATTTCGACAACTGGGTGAGCGACAAGAACCGCATCGACTGCATGCCGGTTTGGGAATTCCTCAGCAATGTGGCTTCCGAAGCGGGAGTCGGATTCTCCTATTCCGAATCGGGCGATGTGCTGCGCGATATGACGGCGACTGTCCCTGCCCTGTCTGAGCTCACTTACGAGCGTATGGATGCCGAAAACGGCGTTTCCCTCATCACCGAATCGAATCATGCCTGATTTCTTGACACCTCAAATCCTTCTGTCTCTCGCTGTGATCGGTGCGGGAGCCTTTTTCTTGCTTAACTCTGCGGCTATCGCGGTTTATGCGGAGCGCCGGATCGCGGCCTTCATTCAGAACCGCGTGGGACCGAACCGAGTGGGTCCGGCTGGATTGCTCCAACCGATTGCCGACGTACTCAAATTGATCCTGAAAGAGGACATCACACCGAGCCAGGGCAACAAAACCATTCATGCCATCGCACCGATGATTCCGGTGGCGACGGCCTTGATGACGGTCGCCGTCATTCCGTTTGGCGACGGATTGGTTGGATCGAATTTGGATGCGGGCGTTCTTTACCTGTTGGCCATCACGTCTCTGGGTGTCTACGGTGTGACGTTGGCGGGTTGGGCGTCGAACTCAAAATACGCGCTACTCGGTGGTCTGCGTTCCGCCGCGCAGATGCTGTCGTACGAATTGCCGATGGGCATGGCTGTGGCAAGTTGCATCCTGTTCGCCGGCTCGCTGAGCATGGTGGATGTGGTCAATTCGCAGGACGTGGTCTGGAACATCTTCCGCAACCCGCTCGGATTCCTCATCTTTTTTGTCGCGGCACTGGCTGAAGCCAACCGCACACCGTTTGACCTGGTTGAAGCCGAACAAGAACTTGTCGGCGGCTTTCACACCGAATACAGCTCCATGAAATTCGGGATGTTCTTCTTGGCTGAATACATGCACGTGACGATCGGCTCGATGCTGGTCACCAGTTTCTTCCTGGGTGGCTACCACCTTCCACTCGCCGCATTGTGGCTGCCTGAACTTTCCCCGCTCGTGAAAGGCATATTGGATGTGCATGTCTTCTTGGCGAAGACCTTGTTCGTTGCATTCACCTACATCTGGATCCGGTGGACGATACCCCGCTTTAAATACGATCAACTCATGCGCTTGGGTTGGAGCAAGCTGCTCCCGTTGTCGATCATCAATTTCATGGTGATTGCGGCGGTATTGTACTTCTTACGGTAAAAATCTCTCTAAACATGGGTACTTGTACCTAGGGATTTGAGCAGTCTTGCCCATAGAATTGCCATGTGCATTGCATAACATTTACTTCAGTCAGTGTGATAATACCTGACGCACCAATCATCTGTTTGCAAGGAGAATTCACATGTATCGTTACTTATCGACGCTCGTCGTCGTTTTTGCACTAGTTGCCTGTTCTGAAGGGCCAGTGAGACCGTCGATGGACTCGGATTCTACCAATCCGACTCTATCGGCAAGCACATCGTCGTCATCTTCCTCAACTTCCTCTACCACGTCTTCGTCTTCCAATTCTGAGGTTGTATGGGTCGATGCCAGACTGGTCGGTAATCCAGCCGGACCCAAACTGAGTACAACCGTCCTTGAAGCCGGTGTCGATTATCGAATTACTGTTGAGGGGAACTGGAGTGCTTGGCTTCCGAGCTGGTGGACATGCACATCTCCTTCCCCCACCGTTCATATGTCGCCCTCCGTGCCGGATGGAATCTACGCTGGTATGGACGCTGAGTGGCGTTATGCCGACGCCGGGAATTGCAACAGGACTCTCTCTCAATATGCGGGAATCATGTTCAGTCTCGACGCAGGCACTACTGCCTTCAATCCAACGCCAGTAGACGGAACATACAACACCGATCACACATATGAGTACATCGTGACGGGTACCGGAAATCGTATCGGATTTCACCTACCAGACACCAATGAGGACAATCATGGCGTCATGAAGGTCACCATTGAAGAGATTGTCCCTCCCACAGTGAACGTCTTCACCAGCGATCCTGCTACCGTTCAAGCATGGGGACCCATCCTTGAATTGCCAATCAATAGCTCATGGGTTTCCCAATTTTGCACCGTCAATCCAAAGTTCGGGTTGGATGACCCACGGTGGGGATCCCCTCACGCGGCCTATGAAGTTGGGCCTGCATCATTTGAATCTTGGACATCCTGGTCAGGATTTGACGCCCCATGGATCAATGCATGGAATAACTTGCAGGCATCTGCTGCTCCTGGCGCCCAGAACGGGACAAACACGCAAAGCTGGTCGAAGTTTGCATCCACGGTCTCGGGCAATGGAACATTCGTCGTCCAATTCTTGGCGGACAACTGCTCATGGATCTATTTGGATGGTAACCTTGTTGGGGTCCAGGCAATTGACTGGAACACAAATCCAGCGGCTAACGGTCGCTATTCCTTGACTCTTTCGGGCACCCACACGCTGTCGTTCATCGTCTTCGACGGTGGTGGTCAGGCAGGTGGTAAGTTCCGCCTTGAGACGCTTTCCTCCTTTGTTGGTGGCGGTGGTGATCCTGGGGATGTCAATCCACCTCTTCCGAGCGATAATACTGCGCCGGTCATCACTCCAAACGTCACCGGCACGCTAAACGGCGATTGGTACACCTCAGACGTGAACATCTCGTGGACTGTAACCGACGATGAATCGGATGTGACCAATACCACAGGTTGTGAAACCGTCACCGTTTCTGAAGATACAACCGGTGTGACCTTCACTTGTGAAGCCACATCCGATGGTGGCACGGCCAGCGAGTCTGTGACGGTCAAGCGCGATGCCACTCCGCCTGTTGTTACGGCTTCGGTGTCGGGTACGATGGGGAATAACGGTTGGTATACATCCAACGTTGCCGTCTCCTTCAATGTGAGCGAGCCCACCTCGCCATTGTCAACAACCGGATGTGATGCGGTAACCGTATCCACAGACACCAATGGGGCGACATACACCTGTGAAGCTTCTTCTGCGGGTGGAACAGCCAGCAAATCTGTGACGGTCAAGCGCGATGCCACGAAACCAATGATAAACTTCGCTGGGAACGCCGGAACGTACACCGTCGCTCAAAGCGTGAACATCGGTTGCTCCGCTACCGATAGCATGTCTGGAATCGCGTCGAGCGACTGTCCGGGTGCATCAGGCGATGCGTACACGTTTGGGGTAGGCACAACCACTCTGAACGCTTCGGCGCTCGACAAGGCTGGAAACAGTAACTCTGCGACCACCTCGTTCAACGTGACGGTAACATCCGGCAGCGTTTGTGAATTGGTAAAACGCTGGGTTAGTCAGCGTGGCGTGGCCAACTCGTTGTGCCAGCAACTGAATAACGGAGCGTATAGTGCTTTCATCAAGCATGCGCGCGCACAGAGCGGGAAGCATGTGCCTGCTGACAAAGCGGCCATCCTCATCGCTTTGGTCGAACAACTGTAACATTCAGCTGACCTAGCTAATTTAGAGCCCCTCGGTCTTGGATCGGGGGGCTTTTTTATTGTGGGTAGGTTGCTGGTACGCTGGTACGCTGGTACGCTGGTACGCTGGTACGCTGGTACGCTGGTAGTATAATGCCGATTCAAAAGGTATATTCTTTGCTTTATCGAAGGGTACCTATTACTAACTACCAATTACATCATGTACTTACTGCTTAGTCTCGCGCTCTTACTGAGTTCTTTCGGATTCGCGCAATCCGACACCACCGCCACGGCGGATACCACCAAAACCGTCAAAGCCACGAAAGACCTGCCTCTTGAGCCCGGTCGCACGGTTGAATTCACCGCCACGGAAGGAACGTGGATGTCGGTCGACATCAGTCCAGATGGCAAAACCGTCGTATTCGATCTGATGGGGGATTTATACACCGTTCCCTTCACCGGTGGAACCGCGACTCGCATCACCGAAGGAATGGCGTTCGACACCCATCCGCGCTACAGTCCGGATGGAAAACGCATCCTGTTCACATCCGACCGCAGTGGCAATGAAAACCTTTGGATCAAGGATCTGGAAACGGATGAATACACGCAGCTCACCAAAAGCACGAATGAGAATTTCCCGTCGGCGGAATGGACACCCGATGGTGAGTATGTGATCGGTGCGAAAGGCCGACGCATCCCGAAATTATGGCTCTACCACCGCACAGGTGGCGCAGGCGCACAACTCACCAAAGGTGCCGACAGTTGGAAGACGATCGATCCGGCGGTGAGTCCGGATGGGCGCTATGTCTATTATTCGCAGCGCACCGGGGCATGGAATTACAATGCTCAGCTTCCACAGTACCAAGTGGGCGTGTACGATCGTGAAGATGCCACCACGCGCACCCTTACCTCCCGTTATGGCTCGGCGTTCACGCCAGTTGTGTCGCCCGATGGCAAGTTTTTGGTTTATGGTTCGCGCTACGAAACCCATACCGGACTCGTGCTTCGCGACCTGGCTTCCGGCGAGGAACGCTGGATCGCCTACCGCATCCAACGCGACGATCAGGAATCGATCGGCACGATGGGCGTGCTTCCAGGCATGAGTTTCACACCGGACAGCAAGGAAATCGTGACCACTTGGGATGGAAAACTATGGCGCGTGTCTGTCGCTGGCGGAAGTGCGATCGAAATCCCGTTCACCGCGGAAGTGAACATCGATATGGGTCCGGCAGTGCTGTTCAAATATCCGATTTCGGATGAGCGCGAGGCAACGGTCACCCAAATCCGCGATGGAGTCCCATCCCCTGACGGCAAACATCTCGCGTTTACGGCGCTGAATAAATTGTATGTGATGGAGATTCCGAACGGAACACCGCGACGTGTGACCAACATGGATGTGGTCGAAGCGCAGCCGACATGGTCACCAGATGGACAGTCGCTCGCGTATGTGACTTGGGATGGCAAAGAGGGTCATTTGTATCGTGTGAGTCCGTTCGCACGTCGTGCCGCGGCTCCGCAAAAATTGACGACGGTGGGAGCCTTGTACTCGAGTCCGGCCTGGTCACTCACTGGCGACCGCATCGTGATGGTTCGTGGCGCAGCCCGTGCCTTGCGCGAATCCGCCGGACCATTCGCTTTCGCATCAACCGAGGATCTCGTCTGGATGTCGGCCCGTGGCGGCGATCTGACCCTCATCGACAAAGCCAGCGGCCGCTCGAATCCGCATTTCGTGAAAGGGAACGACCGCATCTACCTAAACCAGGGCAGTCAAGGACTCATTTCCATCCGTTGGGACGGAACCGACTCCCGCACCCACCTCAAAGTGACGGGCATCACCACCTTCGGTACGATCGATGGGGATGACGACCATGGCCACATCCTTCCCGAATCGATGTCGATGGAGATGAAAGAGCCACAGACGCCGTCGAATGCCTCGTGGATCCGCATGGCGCCGGTTGGTGACCAAGCGCTGGCCCTCATCAACAACGAAGTTTACACCGTCACGCTACCGTATGTGGGTGAAGCGCCGACGATTTCGGTGTCGAATCCGGAAAGTTCATCCTTCCCGGCTCGCAAGCTCACGCAGATCGGGGCTCAGTTCCCGGCCTGGTCAGCGGATGGGAAGATGGTGCATTGGTCAATCGGAAACGCACACATCGTGTATGATCTGGATGCGGCGACCGCGTTTGCAGACAGTGTGAAAGCGGCAAAAAAGGATGAAGAGACGAAAAAAGATGAAGCGAAGTCGGATGAAAAAGATGAAGAGACGAAGGTAGATGATGAGAAGAAAGACGAAGACAAGAAACCGTCTACGTATGAGCCGATGGAGTTCCGGGTGAAGGTGATGTATCAACGCGATATGCCCGAAGGTGCTGTGGTATTTCGCAACGCGCGGATCGTGACGATGAACGGCGAAGACGTGATCGAACGCGGCGATGTGTTGGTCGTGAACAACCGCATCCAGGGCGTAGGCGCCGCTGGGACGCTCTCCGTGCCCGCTGGAGCGCGTGATATGGACATGACGGGGAAAACCATCGTTCCGGGCTTTGTCGACACGCACGGACACATGTGGCCGGCCTGGGGCATCCATAAGACGCAGGTCTGGAATTATGCGGCCAACTTGGCGTACGGAGTCACCACGTCACGCGATCCTCAGACGGCGACGACCGATGTCCTTACTTATGCCGATATGGTCGAAGCGGGGATGATGCCGGGTCCGCGGGTGTATTCCACGGGTCCTGGACTCGGATTCTGGGGCTACAACATCCAGGATTTGGATCATGCGCGTCGCGCGATGAAGCAGTACAGCGAGTACTACGACACGAAGACCATCAAAATGTATCTCACGGGCAACCGGAAGCAGCGCCAATGGATCATCCAGGCCGCGCGCGAGCAGAACATCATGCCGACGACCGAAGGCGGACTCGATTGGAAGACGAACGTCACCCAGCTCCTCGATGGATATCCTGGGCATGAGCACTCCTTCCCTATTTATCCGATTTATAGCGACATCCTTAAAACCGTTGCCGAATCGAAAATGGCGTACACACCGACCTTGTTAGTGAGTTACGGCGGTCCGTGGGCGGAGGAATTCTTCTATGCCACGGAACGTCCGTATCACGATGCCAAGTTGCGTCGCTTCACGCCATATGCCGAATTAGCTGACAAATCGCGTCGTCGCAGTGCATGGTTCATGCCGGAGGAACATGTGTTCAGTCGACATGCCGAATTCGCGAACGAACTCGTGAAAGCCGGTGGTATCGCCGGGGTAGGTGCGCACGGTCAGCTCGAAGGACTCGGATACCATTGGGAATTATGGTCCATGCATTCGGGCGGGATGTCGAATCACAACGCCCTTCGCACAGCAACATTATTGGGTGCTGAAGCGATCGGGCTGGATGGCGACCTGGGATCCATCCAAACCGGAAAATTGGCGGATCTGATCATCTTGGATGAGAATCCGCTGGCCGACATCCGCAACACGAACACCATCCGCTATGTCATGAAAAACGGACGATTGTATGATGGGAATAGTTTGGATGAGGTGTATCCGCGCACGCGGGCATCGAATCTGAACTTCTGGGTGGATGCGCCGGGAGCGGTGCCGGGCGGAAAAGAGTAAGAATATTTAACAGGGAGGATAAGGGTGGTTAAGGGGGGGGCTCCATTAGCCTCTCTTATCCTCCAAGTAAAGATTCTTTCTTCATCTTTTCTTCTCTTTCCTATTATTTTCCTCCCCATGTCCCAATCCATCAAAAAAGAGGTCGAATCGTTCCTGGAATGGTCCAAAGAACTCTACGGACCCATTTACTTCGCCCCATCAGAAACGAAAGGAGTTAAATCGAAGGCTGATGCTCCCCCATCAGAACCCTTCATCGCTTCATCGGCGTCTTCGCCATTAACCCTTTCATCCGTCACAACGCTCGAAGACCTGCGCCACCTCTGCGAGCAGTCGGAGGAGCTAAAGACAGATCTCCCCGGAACCAACCTCGTCTTCGGCGTCGGAAACCCCAATGCGGATCTCATGCTCGTCGGCGAAGCGCCCGGCGAGAACGAGGATCAGCAAGGCGAGCCCTTCGTCGGCAAAGCCGGACAATTGCTCACCGACATCCTCAAAGCCATCAAATTCCGCCGCGAGGACGTCTACATCGCGAACATCCTCAAACATCGACCGCCAAATAACCGCGATCCCCTGCCCGAGGAACGTCAGCGCAGCCTCCCCTATCTGCACAAACAGATCGAGATCATCAATCCGAAGCTCATCTTATGTGTCGGAAAGGTATCCGGCTCCACCCTACTCGGACTCGATGAAAAGACCCCTCTCGCCACCATGCGTGGCAAATTCCATCGCTTCAAGGAAAACCACGAGCTTATGGTTACCTTCCATCCTGCCGCCCTTCTTCGCAATCCCGCATGGAAGAAAGACACCTGGGCGGATGTTCAACTGCTCCGCAAACGCTACGACGAATTGGGATGTGAACCCTGATGGATAGACTGGATTTGGATGGACGGATGCCGCCTCAAGCGGTCGAAATCGAGGAAGCGATTCTTGGCGGAATCCTGATCGAAAAGGATGCGGCCAATTTGGCGATGGAGATCCTCGGTGCCGATGATTTCTACAAGCCCGCGCATCAGCACATCTATCAGGCGCTGGCCGAACTCCACATCCGCAACAATCCCCTCGACATTCTAACGCTCGAGCAAGCCCTTAAAGACAAGGGACTCCTCGACAGTTGCGGCGGTACCGGCTATCTGAGTCAGCTCACGCGCTCGGTCAGCTCCGCGGCGAACATCGAATATCATGCGCAGATCGTGTTGGAGAAATCCATCAAGCGCAAGCTCATCCTGGCCTGCACCGGCATCGTGAAGGACAGTTATGATGGGGGAAGCGACCCGTTCGACCTTCTGAACCAGGCTGAATCCGAGATTTTCAAGCTGTCGAATGCCGGAAAAAGCAATTCAACGAAGTCGCTCGATGCGATCCTGAAATCCACCATCACCTATCTGGAACAACTCCAGGAGCGGAAAACGGATGGGATCACGGGCGTTCCTTCTGCACTGGCGGTCGATAAGATGACGGCGGGATGGCAGCGCGGCGATCTGATCATCATCGCGGCACGTCCGTCCATGGGAAAAACCGCGTTCGTGTTGACCGTGGCTCGGAACGCGGCCTTGCATCCGAATCCCGACCTGAAAACGAATGTCGCCGTCTTCTCCTTGGAGATGGCCGATCAGCAATTGGTGCAGCGTCTTCTCACGATGGAAGCCCGCATCAACGCTCAGGATGCCCGGACCGGACGTTTATCCGATCGCGACTTCTCCGCCCTCATCGAAGCCGCCGGACGCCTGCACACCGCTAAGATTTTCATTGACGATACGCCCGGACTGTCGCTGGCTGAACTTCGTTCGAAGTCCCGCCGCCTCGTGAACGAGCAAAAAGTGGGCATGATCATCGTCGATTACCTGCAATTGATGACATCCAACCTGAAAGACGGCAAAAACAACCGTGAGCAGGAAATCGCCTTCATTTCGCGCGGACTCAAAGGCCTGGCCAAAGAACTCAACGTGCCGGTGATCGCGCTGTCACAGCTCAGTCGTGCGGTGGAACAACGTGGCGGCGACAAGCGTCCGCAATTGAGCGATTTGCGTGAATCCGGATCGATCGAGCAGGATGCGGATGTGGTCATTTTCCTGTACCGACCCGAATATTACGGCATCACGACCACCGAAGAAGGTCGTTCCACGGCCGGAATGGCGGAAGTGATCATCGGCAAACAACGGAACGGTCCGACCGGCTCCGTCAATCTGATGTTCATCAAAGATTACGCCCGATTCGAGAACCTCAGTTCCGAATCGATGGAGCCTTCGGGTTATCTGCCCGAAGATCCGTTTGTGGATACGCCGGTATTGGCTCCAGATGATTTCGAGTCGTATTCGCGACCGAAGAACTCCGGCAAAGGTCGTCCTCCGAAAGAAGAATCGCCGTTTTAGGACCGGAAGCGGCCTCGAATCTCATCCAGCGGCAGATACACCAGCGTCGGTTTGTTCATCGGATCCACATAAGGGGATTCGCACGCGAACAATTGATCGATCAAGGCTTCCATTTCAGGGAGGCCGAGTTTTCGTCCACGCGGAATCGCCGTTTTCGACGCATAGGCGATGGCCAGTTTCTCCCGAGGCTTCAATTTCAGCGACGGATGCACTTGTTGGTACTGCTGAAGGATGGATGTGAGCAGATTTCGCTCATCCCCCATCGTGATGTCGGCCGGCACGCCGTTGATCAGCACCGAATTTCCACTGACCAGTGTGATATCGAACCCCATCCGCAGAATATCCGGCAATAGTTGTTTTAAGACGGAATAATCGGATGCGGAAAATTCGACGGATTGGGGAAATAACAATTGTTGTGTCCCGGCCAGGCCCGTTTCCGCGGCTTGAAGCGCCCTCTCATACACAATGCGCCGATGCGCGGCGGACTGATCGATCACGCACAAGCCTGTGAGCGTCTGCGTGAGGATGTACGACTCGTGCAATTGCCAGAATCCGCTGTTCTTTTCCGGCTTGGCGGGCTGCGTCGGAAACGCATACAAGGCTTGAGCCAGATCGGGCGGCATATTGATGCGGGAAGGTATCTGCGCGGTGCTGATCCCCTGTGCGGAAACATCAAACCGAGGCGACGGAAAGCTGAACTCCGGGATAGGAAACGAATCCATAAATGAATCTGGCATCTGTTCGGGCACCGAAAAGCGCTGATTCAGGGCGCGTTTGACGACCGAGCGTGTGAGTCCGGCGACGGTCCGCTCATCTTCAAAGCGTACTTCCATCTTCGACGGATGCACATTCACATCCACCAATTCCGGATCGAGATCGAAGAACAAGCTGAAAAACGGATACGAATCGTCGCGAAGCCACGGGCGATATTGCTCCAACACCTGATGAATCAAGTGACGATGCATGAACGGACGCCCATTCACGAACAGAAATTGCTCGCCACGATTCTTGCGGGCCAATTTCGGATCGCTGACGAAGCCATAAATGCGCACGAACCCGGCCGCTTCATCGATGGGAATGAGACTGGCTTTGTATGATTTTCCGAACAGGTCGGCGATCCGGCTCAGGCTGTCCTGCGCAGGAAGACGGTAGATCGCCTCGTTCTCGTCATGCAGTTCGAAGGCCACATCCGGATTGGACAAAGCCATCTGCTGAAAAATGGTCAGGTTATGCCGCATCTCGGTGGCATCGGTTTTCAGAAAGGCGCGACGGGCCGGGACATTGAAAAAGAGATTCCGCACCGCGACAGATGTTCCGTTTTCAGTCGCCACAGGACGATAACTTCTCTCATCCCCGCCCCAACTCTCGTATTCGGTGCCGCTGGCATCTTCCACGCGCTTTGATTTGAGCGTGACCTGCGCGATCGATGCGATCGAGGCCATCGCTTCACCCCGGAAACCAAGCGTTTGAATGCGGCTCAGATCTTCGATCGAATGAATCTTCGATGTGGCATGACGCAGAAAGCAGTTCGGGATGTCCTCATGCGCCATCCCGCAACCGTTATCGACCACTTGGATGAGTGAGCGTCCGGCCTGATGCATGGTCACGACAATGCGCGACGCCCCGGAATCCAACGAATTATCGAGCAATTCCTTGAGAACGGAAGACGGACGCTGCACCACTTCTCCGGCCGCGATCTTGTTCGCGATTTCGGGTGGCAAAAGACGAATGACAGACACGAGAGTGGTTAAGAACCTATTTGATAGATGATGTAGAGAACCAAAAACAATAGCACGGCCAGGATGGTGACGCTCTTGGCCTGACCCTTGCGAACTTTGCTCTCGAATTGGATTCGATCGCGCAACGGTCGATCATCTTTCGGCTTGTAAAACCTCGGTTCGTAGTCGAACTTCTTCGGTCTCACCTTCGGACTGAATGATGTGCGTATCATGTGCGAATATACCTATCTTAGCCCACATGTACATCGGATTCCAACACCTTCATTCTGTTTTGGCCTATGCCGTGCTGCTCCTTTTGGTCGCCGCGGTAGGAATGGCCAAATATGGCTGGTTCTTGAACAAGCCCTTCACCGAAACGCAACGCAAGGTCACCTTGTTCGCTCTCATCGGCTCCCACGTCCAACTTTTGGTCGGATTGGTGCTGTATTTCATCTCCCCGCTCGGGCTGTCGAATCTGTCTGGCGAGACGATGGGAAATTCCATGGCCCGGCTCTATGCACTGGAACATCCGCTCATCAACATCATCGCGTTGGTGCTGATCACGGTCGGATTTTCAACCGCGAAACGCCTGACCGAAGACAAGAAGAAGCATGCCCGCATCGTGTGGATGTACGGCATTGGCCTGCTTCTCATCTTGAGTCGGATTCCGTGGAGTGCTTGGCCCTGATCAGACGTTGATCGGCGGTAGCGAGGCTTCGATTTCGGTACGTTGCGATTCCAGCCATGGAGGCAGGATGAGCGTTTCACCCAGGTGTTCCATGTCCTCATCTCGACCAAATCCGGGTCCGTCCGTCGCCAATTCGAACACGATGCCATTCGGCTCTCGGAAATAGACGCTTTCAAACCAGAAACGATCGATTTTAGGGCTTGGCTGCAATCCGGCGCGGTTGACCAGATCTCGCAGAGCGAGTTCTTCGGCCACATCATTCATCCTCCAGGCCACATGATGCACGCCGCCGCTTCCCCATCGACCCAAAGGTAGGTCTGGAAACGCGCCGACATCCACATAGGTTCCGGAACCGCCGATGCCGGACTCAAAGCGCGTCCAGTCCCCATCCGTCGCCACGTTTTTGAATCCCATGATGCGGGTGAGTAGTTGCTCGGTCGGACCCATGGTATGCAAGGTCAGCCTCAACGTGTGAAATCCTCTGAGCTGATGTTCCGACGGAACCGGGCTCTTCTCCCAAGAGATGATTTCGCGCGGCGAAGCAGTCGTTGTTAGCGTCAGACGAAGTCCATCTGGATCACGAAATGCCAAAACCGATTCCCCGAAGCGGGTTTCTTCCGCATCAAGCGTCACATCATTCGCGGCAAGACGGTCTTTCCAGTACTGAAGCGAAGAAACCGGAATCGCGAAGGAGGTTTCGGAAACGAGTCCGTGACCTTCTTTCACCTTGGTCATGTTCGGCCACGGGAAAAAGGTAAGATCGGTGCCGGGTGTGCCATGGGCATCGGCGAAAAACAGGTGATAGACATCCGGAGCGTCTTGATTGACGGACTTTTTCACAAGTCTTAATCCAAGCACTTGCGTGTAAAAACGTACATTACGCCCGGGATCTCCGGCGAATGCGGTGATGTGATGAATTCCGTGAACCACTGGAGTGTTCATATTCGATTCCTAATTGGTGTTTCGTTAAATATACTTGTTTAAACAACTAATATCCATTGCACGTTCCCATCATAATACTCGTTTTGGCCATTCTCTTGGGATGGGAGTACTGGCAGCCGTTTTTCGGGTTTTTCAAGTCCGATTGGCGCAAGCGGATGCGGCACGACGGCTTCAATCTGGCCATCGGAGTTGCCAATGGCATCCTCATCACGCTGCTGTTCGCCTCCTTATGGGCTGCAACGGCGAGCTGGGCTGAATCCACATCCTTTGGTTTATTCAATACAGTAGACCTTCCCATCTGGGCGCATTGGATCGGCGTTTTCTTGCTGTTGGATGTCTGGATGTACGTCTGGCACCGCATCAACCACACCATCCCCTTCTTATGGCGGTTTCATACGTTCCATCATAGCGATACGCAGATGGATGTGACCACCGCGAGCCGGTTTCATGTGGTGGAAATCGTGCTATCGTCGGTGCTTCGCGTCCCGGTCATCGCACTGCTCGGCGTTAGCTTGGAAGAACTGGTGATCTATGAGGCGGTGATGTTCGCCGTGGTGCAATTTCATCATGCGGACATCGGACTTCCCGCGAAACTGGACACGGTGCTTAGCTGGGTGATCGTCACTCCGAATCTGCACAAGGTGCATCATTCGGCTTGGCAGCCGGAGACTGATTCGAATTACGGTTCCCTCTTCTCGTTCTGGGATCGGTTGTTCCGCAGCAAGCGAATGAGGGAGGATTTGGAGAAGATTCGGTTTGGGGTGGATCGTGTTGACCAAGGCTCTAAGCTCTAAGCATCCCGCATCCAGCATCCCGCTTCTACTGCCCCGCCCAGCGCCTCAGCGATTCGTTCTCAAGACCGGATAGTTCGAACGCGAGACGCATCACGCGTCCTTCACGCCAGATGGACAAGTCTACGCTTTCACCCGGACGCAACACCGCGATGCGTGTCTGCAATTCATTCGCTTCGTTCACTTCCATGCCGTTCACGCTCAGCACGATGTCGCGCATGCGGAGTCCTCCTTTGTCTGCCGCGCCACCACGGACGAGGTTCACGACTTCCACTCCTTGAACATCGGTCATGCCGGCGGTTTCGGCACGGTCTTGATCCACAGCCACGATCTGAACTCCGAGATACGCGCGACGCACATCCCCGAATTCAATGAGATCTTGAGCGATCTTGAACGCCAGATTGATCGGAACCGCGAAACCATACCCTTGATACGCCCCATTTTCGGTCGCGATGGCGGTGTTGATGCCGATGAGGTGTCCGCGCGAATTGACCAGCGCGCCACCAGAATTTCCTTTGTTGATGGCCGCATCCGTCTGGATGAAGCTCTCGATGCGCATCCGATCATTAATGATGGCCACATCCCGCCCCAATGCGCTAACGATTCCAGCAGTGACCGTCGAACGAAGCCGAAACGGATTTCCGACTGCCATCACCCAATCGCCCACTTCCAATTCATCCGAATCGCCAATCGTGATATGTGGAAGTTCGGTCGACTCGATTTTAAGGACAGCCAAATCTGTGGATGGATCGCGGCCAATCAGTTTCGCAGGATACGTGCGCTTATTGGTCAACCCCACCATGATGCTGTTTTCGATGGCATCGGCGATCACATGATTGTTTGTGATGATGTATCCATCCGCCGTAATGAGCACACCTGATCCGATGGATGTGGTTTCCCGACGAGGAAGGATGCGATCGAGCATGGTCGGGTCGGACGAACCGACTTCCCTCGAGCTAGGAACTCTTGTTTCGATGTAGACAACGGTCGGAGTGACGGACCGTGAAACGGATTTCAGGTCGGGAGTGAGTCCGCCGGTGATGGCGGGAATCACCACCTCCGATGGATCAGCCTGTTTCACTTGAGTGAGCTGGATCCTGGTTTCATAAGGGATGGAAATACCCGCATAAAACACCATCACCACCATGCCGGAAACCATTCCGATCAGGATGAGGAGCACACCAGTGAGAAGTTTGTGATTCGTGTTCATGTACCGGCTTCGTCGAGTGATCTGAAGAGCAATGCGTCGGACCGACGCTCCCGCATCGACGACGCATGTTGTTGAATATATACATCCAAATGATGAATGAGCTGTTTTAGTTCACTCGCTGGCATGCTTTTTTTAAATAACGCCGATTGACGGGCTCGGATTGCGATGCGCAGATACGCCGATTGGGCATCGGTCAACTTGAAGGAAAGTCCCATTCCGGGCACATCCGACAGCTCACCGTCCTCCACATTCAGGAATCGACCACTTACTTCCGAATCGGATATCACAAACCCCATGAATTCGCTCACACGAATCTGGATATAAGGTAAAATATAGGCCGGTTCGATGTCGGGTGGCGCGTTGTTCAACCATCCCAAAAGTGATTCCGCAAAATCGAAATAGTCGGACATGGGCTGATCTTCGTGCATCATCTGATCTGTAAGCTCCAGAAAGGCCATCACAAGGGCCAATCGTCCGAAATCGGTACGGATGCCCCATGTTTGTGTGCGGAACTCGGTGAGGGTCAGCGTTTGGATCGACCTCCCCTCCTTCAAGCTCACCTGGATGTTCAGAACCGAGCCCGGTTCCAGGTATCCGGCGAATGGGGATTTCGGATTTCGGCACCCTTTCGCCATCACCGCCATTTTCCCTGTTTCACGGGTGAACAGGGTGACAATGCGGCTGGACTCCTGAAAGTCCACACACCTCAACACGATCGCGGGTGTGCGGAGCGTCATCAGTTCTCGTCTTTATGCCGGGCGATGAAGTGGATCCATCCGCGGTCTTCCAATACTTGGATGAGCGCCGGTAAGAAGGTCAGGGCAGATAACAAGGTCATGCCCACGCCGATGGTGGCAAGCAGTCCGATGGAATACAAGCCGGGATGGTTGGTGAGCAGCAAGCCCATGAACCCGAACATGGTGGTAATGGATCCGATGGAGATATGCTGACCCGTGCTTTTCAGAACGTTCCACATGCTTTTCGGTCCTTCCTCCAAATACCGAGTTGCCAAATGGACTCCATTATCATTTCCGATGCCCAAAATCGCAGGCAGAACCACCAAGTTGTAGAAGTTGAACTTGATGTCGAATAAAATCATGATGCCGAAGGTCCACGACAGACCCACAATGAGTGGCAACATGGCGATGATCGACCAACGCAACGATCGGAAGGAGAACAACACGATCAGAACAATCATCACGAAGGTTCCGGTCACGAAATACGGACTTTCATCTTGCATCAGTTCCAGCATTTCCGCAGCGGCGATGCTGGTGCTTCCGCTATGGAATTCGCGTCCATCGGAAGTGGTGATGAGGCCGATTTCATTCTTGAATGCGATAGAATTGCGTCCGTCCGACAATCCGACGGATGGATAAATCATCACGAATTTGCCGAGCTCGCCGTCGCGGGTCATGAACCGGTTTTTGAGGTAATCCGGGATTTCGTCCAAGTCGATGGGCTTCGTCACTTTCGACGCCCGACGCAGGATGTTCAAATTCTCATTGTCCTGACCACTGATGAACGGATCATCGAGTTG
>CAYPOI010000001.1:31978-83004 GCA_964412365.1 uncultured Chitinophagales bacterium
TTGTATTCGGGGAACTCCGGCTCCAGCTTGCCGAAATCATATTCGAAGGAGATGCGTCCGGAAAACACGATGACCAAGAACATCACGACGAAGCCGAAGATGGTGATGGGTAAGGCGAACGGGTAGCGTTTGGTCACGACCACGGCATGTTCATCGACCACATTCCGGTTTACCAGGATCCATCCGAACCGCTCGAACAGGGTGACCAAAGCCGGAAGGATGAACGACATCGCGAACCAAGCCAGCATGATGCCGACCGTTGCGATGAATCCGAATTCGGAAAAGCCTCTGAAATCGGCGAACGTGAGCACGAACAACGCGACGGCTGTGGTCGTGGCCGCCGTGAAGATCGCCGCTCCGGATGATTCATAGGTAGCAAGGATCGCTTTTTCCACATCCATCCCGTCTGATCGCATTTCCAAATAGCGGGCATAAAAGTGGATGCCGTAATCGATGCCCAATCCGAACAAGATCACAAACAGGACGGACGTCATCGTATTGAGTCCGCCCAGGTACAGATACGTGAGTCCGAATGTGTAGACCAGACTCAAAAACAGCGGAATTCCGATCACCAACACCGAGACAGGTGCGCGTATGAAAAAGCTGAAGAATCCCTTCCGACGGTCTTCGATCGAGCCGCGCTTGTAGTTCAGATACTTTTTCCCAAGGAAATAGAACATCACCAAGAGCAACACACTTCCGATTCCGGTGCTGAAGCTGTTGAAGACGTCGTCCATGATGGAGTCGATTTCAAGCAAGTGTTTTTTAAGGCGGCCACCGAATTTGACTTGCATCTCGGGATGGTAGCTGGCCGGGTTCATCGCCACGACCAAGGAATCGTAGTTGACGAACATCCGGCGGAGGAAGGCCAGATCGCTCTTGGCACCGGTCGGGAATAATTTGAGCGTGACAACCGTGCTGTCGGCATTGACCGGATATTCGGTCGGAATCATCTCCTTGTACACGTCTTCGAATTGCTGACCGGCGTCATCCTCTTCCTCGTAGTCCTCATCGTCTCCGAAATCGATGAAAAACGGATTCGCTTCCAGTTTGGCGTTCTCGATCTCATCATCCAAATAGAGGATCAATTCATCCAATTCGTCTTCTGTTGCCAAAAACAGCGCGTAATCTTTCAGGACTTCCGTGTCTTTTCGGAATTCGACCTTGCTGAAATAGGGAGATTGCGAGCGACGGTCGTACAGTTCGAGGCTTTTGACGATGAGGTCTTCGGCGAAGCGCTTATTGGCTTCGAAATCGGGAGAACCGATGGCCACATCCATTTCCGTTTCACCGCCGACGGTTTCACGAAGCTGGTTCAGGGCGATGACACGGGGATTGTCTGCCGGCAGCAGATTGGCGATGTCGGTATCGATTTTCAGCTGAAGGGCGAAGTAGGCGGCGACGAGTCCCACAAGAAATGCCATGCCGATCACACGGTACGGATGACGCACATTCCACAGAATGAGCGGTCTCAAATAATGAAGAAACTTATGCATAGAGAATCAGGGTGCGGACTTCAGAATAATGCGGTCGTAATCGGCTTTTGAAAAGGACTGGGTATCGTCGGCATCACTCAAGATGAGGATACCGATCGGGCGTTTCGGCACGGCGCCTCGGAAAAATCGGTTGTAATCGTCGACGATGTTCCTCTCGAAAGTGATCCATTTGCCCAGGTTTTTGGGTCCGGATTCCATCACAACAATATGTTGCATGTTCATGTTCCGTGAAGCGGTTTTACCTTCTTCCACCGTGCTGCTCCACGTGTATCGAACCACTTTTGGCATCCGAAACGCATTGAAACCCCATACCACGTAAATGCTGGCGGCCACATCGTTCTTCTTATCGGCGAATTCATTGGCCCCTTCGGGAAGTGCGTGAACGCGCCAATCCCAACTTAGAATCGGCATGTCGCGGATATCATTCAAAGTCTCGGCACCGATTTCCAATGACAGGTGCTTCGCATGCGATCCTTCATAACGCAGAAAAGTGCGTCCACCCTCTTTTCGGATGGCATAGTGATAATCGTCACGCGACTCGCCGACATAGTTCGACGGCTTCGCATTCCCATCCCGATTGTACCATTTGGATGGCAAGGATCCGGGCGCTTCGTTCTCAAAATCTTCCAACACGACTTGACCTGAACTGGAGCCTATGAAAACGGAAACGAATAAACAAAAAATATAAACAGCGCGCATCTCAGTGAGATAAAGACGTTATGAAATTAAACTTACCATTTTAACGACCTGCCTACAAGCCTATTGCGATGCGGTCGGAGTCGCAGGAAGCAATCCGCTTACCTGCTTCCAAAGGTCTGTGGATTCCAATTTGTATTGAGCCGCCTTGACCATGAGATGAGCCCGTTCCACATCCTGCGTCGATTTGTCCAACATGGAGGCGACCCGACCCGTGATATCACCTTCAGTACGGATCAGTCCTTGCGGATACTCGTATTCCATTAAAAGTTCTTCATACTTGTGGCTCCAGGAGGTCGCGATGCAGGGTACGCCCTGACTAAGCGCGCTTACGAGTCCATGAAACCGGCTCGTTACCACCGCAAACGAGGCACCGATGATGCCTTTAATCATGAGGGGATGCGATTCTTTCACCACACGCAAAGGCTCGGATAACGTTGAATTGATGAGCGCCGCGACCTTCACATCCTGATCCGCCTCATGCAAGAGGATGAACGCCTCCCTCCCATTCGCTCGGATGGCGTCGATCAAGGCCCGCATCGTATCGAGATAGGCTTTTTCTCCCCCATCCGTCGCCACGATCATCTTGATGTTCGGGATGATGGCCACACGCCCGGCATACCAAGCCGCATCTTTCGGAACGAGGGGTTTCACGAGGTTCGTGAAATCCGGTTTACGGATGATGGTTTCTGCCGAATGAATCCCGTTCACATGCGCCATCGATACCGAATCACGGACAAACACACGGTCGGCTTGCGAGAACACGGTTTTCATTTCGGCGCGAAGTTCCGGGACACGAAATGGTCCGAAGGCCTGCGGAAGCAGGATCACCACTTTTCCATCCTGTTTCCATCGGCGGATATGGGAACTGATGCGCCTCTTCGCCTTTTTCGCGCCCCAAGGATCGCCGTAGGCATATCCGGATGCATCGAGAACCATGTCCACCTCCGACTCCTTCACATCACCGAAGAGTCCGAAACCCGACTTCGGAAGCAAACCCGCGGCACGGATCTGTTTCTTGGTCGCACGTGGTGAGGTTTCCATCACCAAACGCACCGGTCGGTCAAACAAGGCCACCTGCTCTTTCACGGCATGAAGCATGAGCTCCGCGCCTTTGTTCACAAATTCCACACCGCGGAGTTCGATGGTGTACTTATCCGTTTTCATATGTCCTCACTTCGTCCAGCGGACGTTTTTCCGAATAGGCCACCATCCCTTCCGGGTCTGGATATCCAACCGCCATGCACATGATGGGGCGTTGATGCGGACCAAGATTCAGGCTTTTTTCCATCATTTTTTCGCGAGATTCGATATCGGGCCAGTTGATGGGACAACTGCTCAGCCCCAGGGTTTCCAATGCCAGCATGAAGGTCATCGACGCCAGGCTTCCATCCACATAAATCACGTGTCGGTCGCGCTCATCGAAATAGGCATCCAGATTTCCCACAATCACAATGAACACCGGAAAGTTGTGAGAAAATCCCCGAGTGCCCATTGGGATCTGAGATAATTTTGCGACCTGTTCTTTTTGGTCGAAAATGAGAAACTCATAGGGCTGACGGTTGCAGGCGCTGGGGGCGAGTCCGGCGGCGAGCATGGCTTTGTCGATGAGGTCGCGCGGAACGGGTTTGTCGAGAAACCATCGAACCGACTTCCGCTGCTGCGTGAGTTTGAGAAACTGCTCATAACTCACATCCGAAGCCGATTCTTTAAAGCGGAAGTACGGTACACGCACCTTCGCAATGGTTCGAGTATGGTTGGATGCGGCCAAAATCGCATCAAAGGTCGCTTTTTCTTTATTGATGACGGGATGCGACACATCAACGGCCTCGAAATAGGACACCATCACATCCAAAAACCATTGGATTTGCTGATCCTGGTCGGGCATCGGCGCGGCCATCACGGCTTTCAGACTGGCCACGGTTTCTTCGATGAAATCCAACGCGAACACCGATTTCCGCGGACGCATGATCAAGCCCTTTTCCAAGCGATGGGTGTTCCGCACCAACAAAAACAGATTGCTTTGGTCTTGATGGGTTTGGTCGAGGTAACGGATCTTACCGGCCAAGACACCCCTCATTTCGCGGCGGAACGCACCAGAAAAAAAGGTGTAATAGATGACCGACAAAAACCGGTTCCGATAGAACAGCTTCGGGATATGATATTGAACGAGCGCGAAATACGCTTTTTGAAGACGGTTGGGCATGATGTCAGGAAAACATGAACTTGAGACGGAACCAGTCGCGAAGGAAAGCAAGGTCTTTGGCGCTGATGATGCCGGTGAGTCGGCCCGCCAACATGAACAAGGCAAGATACAGCAACAAGGAGACGAGCAAGGCAACGACTCCGGTCAGCGCGAAGACATAGGTTTTGATCACCCATATGAACGCCGCAACGGCCGACGCGACACCCAGGATTTTGAGATAGGATGGAAATGGAAGCACTTCGTACCAAGGCAGTTGCATGTGTGTGCCGATGCGCCGCAAATACAAGATCCAGTTGATTCCATGAGCGAAGACCGACGACAGCGCCGTTCCGACAATGCCGAATTGAATCGTCATCAGGATTCCCAGACCAATTTTGAGCACCATCAGATTCAAGCTCATTCTCAAAATGCCTTTCGTATCGCCGAACGCTTGGAGGATGCTGCCATAATTGGTCACTCGGATCAGCACGGTGATGGTATAGATCTGAAACGGAAGCGCCGCGGCGCGGAAGTTTTCCCCGAACAGCAAGGTCACGTACTCTGTGCCCACGGCGATGAAGAACATGGTTAGAGGCAACACGATCAGACTCACTTTTTCGATGCCTTTGTACCAAAGCTCTTTTAGCTCCTCTTTCATGTCGTCCTTATGAAACTGGACGAAACGGCTGATGAGAACCGATCCGACCGCAAACGGGATGACCCTCACAATCGGGACTTCCTGCGCACCGACGGTATAAATCGCGAAGGTTTCCGCGGCAAGGAAGTAGGAAACGATGAATTTGTCGGCATAACGGTTGATGCGGCCGACCAATGCCGAAATCCCGATCGGGACAGAAAACGCGATCTGTTCTCTCAGCAGCGCGCGCTCCGGGCGTTTCTCATAGGGAGGCAAAACCCGCCACACCCAGTAAAACGAAATGAAAAACCGCAAGACGGACACAACCAACAAGGCGTAGATGGCCACATCAATCGAATACCCCATGAATGTGGGGACGACCAAAGCGCCAAACATCGCCATGCCATTGAACAATTGGTACCAACTGGCGTCTTTTTGTCGGTCGGCGGCGAGCATGATGTTGCTGATGGGCCATGTCGGGATTTCCAACAAGGCGACCAACGCCATCACCGGAAGCAGCGACTGTGTGAGCGCGATGCTTTCAGAACTCCAGTTCGATAGGAAATCCGGGACAAAAAAGGCAAAGAGAGTCATGATCAACCAAGCCAGAGTGCCAGTCGCACCCATGATGGCGCAGGTCATGTAGGCGAATCCGGTGCGGGTGTCTTTGGCTACGCGTTCGAAAAAGTAGAAGACACTGTCTGGAAACCCGAGAGTGGCCACATATTTGGCGGTTTCATAGACCAGCAAAAGAAAACTGATGACCGCGAAATCGGTCTCCACCAGCAGTCGCGTCAGAGCGATGATCGTGCCCAGCTCCACGAACGTCGTGAAGATGCGGGAGAAGACAACGACGCCTGTTTTTTCCGCTAAGGTATCGGGCTTGCTCATGGCAGGAGGCGTCTCATCAGCGTGGCAAGTTGATGCGTGGCTTCACGGGCGGAGAACGATTTGATCGCCTGGGTATCGGGCTTAATGGGCCAGGAATGTGGATCGTCGAGGTATCGGTTGAGCCACGTCACCGCATCTCCGCTGACGCCGGTGCCGGTGGACTCGAGAATCTTTGCGACTTCGGGGTTCGGCGCCAGCGACAGGATGGGCCTACCTATGGGCAGGTAATCCCATAATTTGGCTGGAATGATGTCATCGCGGCGTGGGTCGGTAGACAGTAGAAGGATGTCGGCGTTGCGGAGGCGTTGCCCTGCCAGGTCATAAGCGACAGCAGGCTCCGTAACGAAGCTCGAGGCCACACCCAGCGATTCAGCCAGACGACGATCCGTTTCCGGCATCGCTCCGAACGACACCACCCTCACCCGCGCCGGGTCCTTACACGCTGCGACCATCCGAATCACAGGCTCAGCTGGCGACAAATCCCGAAATCGACCAAAAAAAACCATCTCCACAACCGATCCGGCGGATTTCTCCGTCGCTTCGGCAATCTCTTCCTGGTCGTAGGCATTGTAGATCGTGCTCGCGCGTATCCCATAGATCTGCTGGTACCGACGCATGGTTTCTTCCGCTGTGAAGGTATTGTGGGTGGCCTGCCACATCCACTTACGCTCTTGGGCGGCATCCACTTTCCGTATCCAACTCGGCCTCCCGACCGGACGCACCGCGCATTGGCTCCAGGGGTCGCGCCAATCGGCGATCCAGGGTATGCCCATCTTCCGCGACACATACGACGCGATGAGATGTCCCGACCACGGATCGCCCGTGCTCCAAACCAATTTGATGCCCTTCTCTTTCGCGAATTTCAGGACCTTGCGGCGGTGCCACCACATCAACGGGTACCAACTGTCGATCGGAATCATACGATCGAGACGGTCCAACGATTCGTTGGATTTTCCAGCACCAAGCGCCGAACTCGAACTGGTTTTGGTGCGGTCGAACGGCGTGGTCAATCGATACACGGATTGACCAGGCAATCCTTCATCCAAGCTGACGATATGCGGCTCGAAACCGAACTCCGGCAGATAATTGACAAACTTGGCGGCACGTAAGGCTCCCACACGCTTGCGTGGCGGGAAATAAGGAGAGATGATCAGAACGGGCTCAGCCACGTCGGGTCACCTGGTCCCAAATCCGATTAGAAAAGTCATAGAACGGCTGCTTTTGGTGCAACCATCCGAAATGGATCACATAGGGCGTGATGCACATCCGATCTCCTTTTCCAGCGAACATCGACAAAAAGCGGATAAGGAAATTACGAAGTCCGATATGCTTCAGTCCGCGCAAGGAATACACGAAGGGATCGGTGTAATACAGGCATTCGACCTGATTGAAATCCAAATCATAGGTAGTGAGGTCTTCGATGAAATCAAGCTGCGGACTCTCCGAACCGAACAACCAAGGAAACACCGGTACCGATAGTTTCGACATGGCCATCGCCAGACTCCATTCGCACGACTCCTCACTCCTGCCCGATTCTTTCATCCGGCTTTGGAAGTGGGTCTCATCTTTCCGGTCGAGGATCTGCCCTGCCGTTTCGCAGACAGTTTTGGCCAGTGTCACATCCTGCATGTAAATCATGCCGGATTGCACCCGGCTGAGGTAGGTGAGTCCGAACCGCTTGAGGGTGCGTTTACGCCGCATCAAGAGGATGTCTTTCAATACCCCTAACCCTTTGGGAGCACCAAAAAACATGTCGGCGATGAGGGTCCCCGTGATGGTGAATGGGAAATTCGACAGGGATGTCCAAAGCGGATCCGGGTTTTTCGCCCAGATCATGTCACAATCCAAGAACAAGGTCCGCTCGAACAACGGATAGTGATGAACGTTGTGCTTGAATCCGACAATGCCACGGTGCTCCGGACGAATGGGATGCACCACATCGAACACCTTGATGTTATGTGTTTTCAGGGCTTCGGCATGATGCGATTCACAGATCAGAGCGATGGGTCGCTTGGTGTCATAACGGCGCAACGTCATGGCCGATGCGACGGCGTATTTCAAATACTTGACATCGCCATAGACGGGATATGCATATCCCTCGACGCCGTGCTGTGCTGCAGATTTAGTTGCGACCATTGTAATCATAAAAATTACAAAGGTTTCTGCCCATTTGAAACCTCAGGCGCCCGCCCGGCGACGCAGGTTTTCAAGCAATCCGTCGAAGCCTCTGCGACGGATCACCGTCTGAAACGAACGACGGTACGATTCGGCAGTCGAAACATTGTCCACAGCCATATCCGTGATCACCCATCCCGTCGAACGCTTCTCCATCGCATACCAGACCGGTGTGCGCACATTGCTCAAAATCGCTGTGGTTTCCACTTTCGCTTGGGTTCCGTTGACGGTGATTTTGTCGTAAATCACCTGAGCGCGATAGATATCAAGCTTACTGAGCGATTGGTCCCGGATGACCGAGGAAAAGAGGGTCACGAATTCGGTCCGTTGAGGCACCGTGGCCGCCGTAAAACTCTCTTGAAGCGCGATTTTCGCCATCGCCTCATAATCCATGATCCCATTGATGATCTCCTTGAGCTGATCGCGCTGGGCATCGGTGTAGGAGCTTCCTGCCGGACCTAACAAGGTTTTGATCTGCCGGTCGCGGCGTTCCATGAGTTGTTTGATCGCGGCTTCTTCAGCGGGTTGGGCGGTCACGATGGGAATCGCAAGGGCCATGATCAACAAAATGAGAATAGTTTTCATGAGTCTGTTCATTTGGAGTATATCGTCGTGATGGGGAGGCCTGTCTTTGTTGTCAAACGTCCGAGTTGAAGATTCCATTCATAGATGCGCTGCTTTTGCAGGGCTTGGAGTTCGAGATTTTTCTGAACCGCATCCACCAAGTCTTTGATTTCACCGATGTCGTAATCGTAATTGATCTGCTCTAAGCGCAACCATTCGTTGCTGATCTGAAGCATCTCGTTGGTCTGTTGAAGCCTGGATAATGAAATAGATGCGTTCTTGTAGGTATCGAGCAGATCAAGTTGGATGCCGGTCGTGGCCGCATCATGAGCGTCACGGGCACGGTCTACTTGGATCTTGGAACGGTCGATTTGCGTCGATATCAAATTGAAATTCAGATTCTGCCGAAATCCGATGCCATAGCGGATCGACTCGTAATTCGCACTGTTGATGATGAACGGATTGGCCTGACGTGGACGATTCGGGGTTTTCGCATACGCCGCTGTGAACGCCATGAACAGCGACGGGTAACGTTGGGCTTTCGCCGCATCCAACCCATGTCGTGCGGCTTGTTCCGCCGCACTCGCTTTCTTCAGCTCCAAGCGCGATTGCAATGCGATGGATTCATACACCGGGTACGCCGACATCGTGGTATCGATTGGATCCAAAAAGGCTTCTTGCGGAAGTGCGACGTGCATCGAAGCCGGATCGATACCCAATGCGACGTTCCAGGCCGCTTCAACAAAAATGAGATTTTCTTCCACTTCGCGTGCGCGTCCCTCGAATTCCTGTTTGAAGAGCTCGAATTTGAACAGGTCCGCATCCCGAAGGTCAGAATCCGGATCGTCGAGCAATTCTTTGAGTTTGTCTTGGGCTTTGTCGAAATCGCCGCGGGCCGATTCTACCAGACGATGAAGTTCCAAGCTGAGCAATCGGGACTGATACAGCTCGAACAACTGGCTTTCCAATTTGGCTTGGTCCATCTCCTGATCGAATCGAGCGATGTTCGCACCTTGCTTGGCGGCGGCGATCGCATTGTTGATGGCACCCCAGGTATAAATCGGTTGCAGGGCGGTCACTTCGACCCGAGTGAAGAATCCCCAGTTGGTCCAGTCGTTGCGAAGCGAAGGATCCAGATAGGCTTGGTCTTCCGGGTAATTGAATGCATCGCTCGTGCTCATCACTCCAGGAACCAACCCATGGGCCGTCTGCAAGTCGAAACGGGGCACGTAACGGCTTAAACGGGCTTCGCGATAGCGGTTCTCTGCCAGGTCTACGCCGGATTGCGACAAGCTCATCAAGGCGGATTGGCGGATGGCGGTGTCGATAAATTCGGATGCGGAATACCGCAAGGTGTCTTGTGCGAGCGCCGGAGCGACCGAAAAAGCCATCAAACCGAAGATTGTGAAGAGATTACGTTTGGTCATGGTCTGCAAAGTAAGACGATAACGCCATCTTAGGGTTGAACAGGTGCGGTCGCATCATGATGCGAGTTAAAAGCAAGAAGCCCGGTCCGAGGAATCGGAACGGGCTTCAGAGCGGAGAGAGAGGGATTCGAACCCCCGGTCCATTGCTGGACAACGGTTTTCAAGACCGCCGCATTAAACCGCTCTGCCATCTCTCCAAACGATGCTTTACCCATTTTTCAAGGCTTCCGCACCGGACACGATTTCCGACAATTCCGTCGTGATCGCGGCCTGACGGGCCTGGTTGTACTTGAGCTGAAGTTCACGGATGATCGCGGATGCGTTTTCAGTCGCATTGTCCATCGCAGCCATCCTGGCCCCTTGTTCCGACGCATTCGATTCGAGAACCGCGCGCCATAACTGGGTGTTCAAGTGCAAAGGTAACAAAGATTTGAGAATCTCCTCGGAAGACGGCTCATAGATGTAATCTGTTTTATCTACCGTCTCGGCAGATTCCACAGAACGGACCGGAAGGAAGGATTCCACCATCCGGTTCTGAGCGATCACCGATTTGAACTCGTTGTATATGATGTACACTTCGTCGTAGGTGCCAGCCAGAAACAGATCGGTCGCTTCGCGGGTGATGCGGGCCGTGGCATCGTAACTCACCTTATCGAAGAAGCCATTATGGTTCTGAATGATGGTGTAATTGCGACGACGGAAGTAATCATGGGCTTTGCGTCCGACCGTGATCAGATGCAAATTGCGCTCTGGAAACCGTACGCGACGCTCTTCCTCTGCGAAACGGAACAAGTTCGAGTTGAACCCGCCGCACAAGCCACGATCCGATCCGATCACGATCCAGAGGACGTTTTTCGGATCTTCAGCAGGAGTCAGCAGTTTGGAGACCGATGCTTGGGTGGACGACAGGCGCACCATCACCTCGCGAACCTTACCGGCATACGGACGAAGCGACACAACACGTTCCTGCGCTTTTTTCAAGCGCGCGGCCGCCACCATTTTCATGGCTTTGGTGATCTGTTGGGTACTTTTTACCGTCGAGATCCGGTTGCGGATTTCACGAAGATTGGCCATCAGGCGTTCAGAGTTTGAATGATGCTTTTGGCTACGGCGAGGATCTGATCTGCAAAGGTGTCAGACAGCACACCTTTCGCAAGAAGATCGGCCATTTCAGCGGAATGCTTCACAGAAAGAGCTTCTAAGAAGTCTTTCTCAAAACGACCCATGTTGGCGACGGAGACTTCATCCAGCACGCCTTTGTTGTTCAAGAACAACAGGGCGATCTCTTTGTCGACCGACAATGGCTGTGCCACGCCTTGTTTGAGCAATTCCACGGTGCGGGCACCACGGGCAAGCTGACGTTGGGTGGACGCATCCAAATCGGAGCCGAACTTGGCGAAAGCTTCCAAATCGCGATACTGAGCCAGATCCAATTTCATGGAGCCGGAGAATTTCTTCATCGATTTCACCTGGGCGTTACCACCTACACGGGAAACCGAGATACCTACATCGATAGCCGGACGAACACCGTTGTTGAACAGCTCCGATTTGAGGAAGATCTGTCCGTCGGTGATCGAAATCACGTTCGTCGGGATGTACGCGGAAACGTCGCCGGCTTGGGTTTCGATGATCGGAAGTGCGGTCAAAGACCCACCACCTTTGATCAGCGGACGAAGCACATCCGGCACATCGTTCATGTTCTTGGCAACCGAATCGTTTCGGTTGATTTTAGCGGCACGTTCGAGCAAGCGGCTGTGCAAGTAGAATACGTCGCCGGGGTACGCTTCACGACCTGGCGGACGACGGAGCAATAAAGACACTTCGCGATAGGCAACAGCCTGTTTCGAAAGGTCATCAAAAATGATCAACGCATGGCGTCCGGTATCGCGGAAGTACTCGCCAATGGCGGCACCCGCATATGGAGCGATAAAGCGCAGAGGAGCTGTGGATGAAGCCGGAGCCGATACGATGACCGTGTATTCTTTGGCGCCGTATTTCTCCAGCATGTTGTTTACAGTAGCAACCGTGGAGCCTTTTTGTCCGATAGCGACATAGATACAAAAAACGCCTGTCCCCTTTTGGTTGAGGATGGTGTCGATCGCGATGGTGGTTTTACCCGTTTGGCGGTCACCGATGATCAATTCACGTTGGCCACGTCCGATCGGAATCAGAGCGTCGATCGCTTTGATACCGGTTTGAAGCGGTTCAGTAACTGGTTCGCGGTAGATCACACCCGGAGCTTTGCGTTCCAACGGAAGACGGTAGGTTTCACCTGTGATAGGTCCTTTGCCATCCAACGGATTGCCGAGTGGATCGATCACTCGTCCGAGAACGCCCTCGCCCACTGGAAGGGATGCGATTTCGCGCGTACGACGAACGGAGAAACCTTCTTCGATTTCGCGGGTGGAGCCAAAAAGCACCACGCCCACGTTGTCTTCTTCAAGGTTCAGAACCATTCCTTTCATGGAATCGCCCTGTTCGTCTTTGGCTTGTGGAAATTCAACCAATTCACCGGCTTGAACTTTGGACAAGCCGTGAACGCGAGCGATACCATCGCTCACTTCAAGAACCGTACCCACATCGTAGGTATCGGCGGCGTTGTCGAAACCGGATAGCTGCTTGCGCAGAATGGCCGAAACTTCGTCTGGTCTAACGTGACTCATGGATTTGTGTATCGTGTCGAAAAATGATGTTTACGCGATCGGAGAATGCAACAGCATTTCCAGTTTTTCAAGTGAATGGCGAACCGATCCATCGTACATGGTATCGCCCATTTGAACTGTGATGCCACCGATCAGCGAGGCATCCACTTTGGATTGGATCCGGATTTTCTTGCCGGTTTTCAATTCCATCGCCTTTTGAACCGCCTTGTTCTGATCCGAATCCAATGCGGTGGCTGAGGTCAGCATCACATCGGCAATACCATTGGCATCGTTATACAAGGATTCGAAATTCGTGGCGATCAATGGCAACAGATTCAAGCGCTGACGTTCTCCGAGAAGGTCGATCAAACGGATGACCAATTCGGACGACGATTTGAACACCTCTTTGAGGATGGTGATCTTCACGTCGGGTTTCACGACAGGGCTTGTGAGTAGAGCGCGTAGTTCCGACGATGCTTCAATCGTGGATCGTACGCCTTGCATGTCAGACAAAATGCGATCCGCCTGCTTGCCCTCATCGGCCAACAACAGAACCGCTTTCGCATATCGTCTGGACGCAGTGAGTGAGGCCATGGATCAGTTGCTCGCCAGGTCTTTGATGAAGCCGTTCACCAGTTTGCGGTTTTTGGCGTCGTCAAGTTCGGCATCGATGATGATGCGAGCAGATTGGATGGCGAGATCGGCCACTTCATTGCGAAGTTCTTCGATCGCCCTCTTCTTCTCTTGGTCGATCGCCGTTTTGGCGGCTTCCACCAAGTCGGCGGCTTCCACCTTCGCTTTCTCGATGCGCTCGGCACGGATCTGCTCCGCTTCTTCCATCGCTTGTTTGCGGATGGAATGGGCTACCGCTTCCGCCTGACGCAATGCCTCTTCGTTGGCCTTGCTCACCTGTTCCGCTTTCTTCATGGCGGTTTCAGCCGCATCCAGCGATTCGCGGATCGACTGCTCGCGCTGTTGAAGCGAACCAAGCAAGGGTTTCCAGACAAATTTGGCCAGAATCAGAAGAAACGAGAAGAAGATCACGGCTGTCCAAATGAACAGACCTGGATCCACATTCACCAGTGAATTGGCGATGACAGGACTCATGATACCTTATTTAAGGGCGAGCAGGATACAGATAGCCAATGCGAAGAAGGTAGCACCTTCGATCAGACCGGCAGAGATGATCATCGATGTGCGGATGTCGCCGGAAGCTTCTGGCTGACGAGCCGTTCCTTCCATTGCGCTGCGTCCGATGATACCGATTCCAAGACCGGCACCGATCATCGAGATTCCGGCTCCGAGGCCAGCGGCTAAGTATGCGTATTCCATGATATGTATTCGTTTTGTGTGTTGAGGTTGCTTCGTTGGTGAAGGTCAGTGTGCAGCTTCGTGCGCGTGGTCGTGCTCGTGGTCATGGTCGGCAGCGGCCAAACCGATGAACAGAGCGGAAAACATGGTGAAAATGTACGCTTGAAGAAAGGATGCAAAAATCTTGATGGCGTAGATGAACAAGGTGAATGGAACCCAGATCACAGCGGATCCGATTCCAACCCAATCGCCGAACATGTCGGCAAACAGGAATATCATGCCGATGATGCTGTACACAAGCAATTTGCCGGAGGCCATGTTGGCGAACAAACGTACGGTCAATGCGAACGGCTTGGTGAACAATCCGAGGATTTCAACCGGCGTGAGAATAATGAGCATCAATTTCGGCACACCCGGCATCACCAACACATGTTTCCAATACTCTTTGGTACCTGCGAATTGCGTGATGGTGAATGTGAACAAGGCAAGAACAGCGGTGATCATCACATCCGAGGTCGATGTGACACCCCAAGGCATCAATCCGAACAGGTTCATGAACAAGATCATGAAAAAGGCCGATAGTAGGTAGGGCGTGTATTTGAGGTACTTCTCTTCGCCGATGTTGGATTTTGCGATGTCGTCGCGCACGAAAATGATCAACGCTTCAAACAGGTTCATGAAGGTTCCGCGTGGGAGGAGCCCGTCGCGGGTGTTCGTCGTGTATTTGCTGGCGAGGCGACCGAAAACAAGAAGAACAAGAAATCCGGAAAAGGCGAACCACATCAGATGAGAGGTGATCGAGGCGTCAAATTGGACCGTAGCACCATCCGCACGAACCAAATGATAACTTACAGGAGCGACCGTAATGCCATCCTCTTTGTATTGGATACGGTCTGGATTCGCCAGATAGTATTCATCCACCCATCCATCCCCGCTGTTCAATGCGGATGTGGTGGAACCGTAAACATGCCATTGATTGTCAAAGCGGACAATTCTGGGAAGTTCGATCTTCCCGATGGGCTTGAAATCCAGATAATTATGGTCTGCGATCTTATAGAGCATGTCGATGCGCTTGGGATTGGCATCCGGGTCGGCGGAAAAACCAGGCAAGGCAACCGATAAAAGAAAGATAGTGCTAAGGGTAAAAAGTCGCAGGGCGGCTTGCATCAACTACGGTGTTTTGTAGATTCGTTGTGGATGAGTTTCATTTCCATCACAGACTTGCAAATATAAGCAATAAACAGGCCGATTGTAAACGTGATTTCGGGTAAATCCGTGGCCACGACCACCAAGGCAAGAGCCACGAGCATCAGGGCCATGCGCACCATCATGCCGCCAAACACCGACAACATGAACGAACTCATGCTTCCCGCTTTTGATTTCACGATCGCGTAATATCCACCGAAGGCATTGATGGATGTGAGCAGGAACGCCGCCACAACGGCCAACCATCCATCCATTCCTTGGTAACTCGTCAGCGGATACCAAGACAACGCGATGGCCGCCACATCCAGAATGATGAGTTGTTTGGCGAATACGAGTCGAGAATCCTTCATTTCTTTTTTCCGGATTGGATGGTCAATTTGTAGAGGAGCGTGAAAATGGAGGCGAGTCCGAAAACAATCCCACCCAAGATGCCCCAAGGTGTGGACCCGAACCGATCATCCAGCCACCATCCGACATACAAAGGAATGGCCAAGGATATGGCCATTTGGATGCCCAGGCCAGAGTACCGGGCATAATCGCGAAGGAGGTTGTCTTTATTTGGTCGGGGTTCCGGCATGTCGACCCATGTTGATGGTACCATCGATCGTAGCGCCTTCTTCGACGAGCAGCACATTGGTACGGATGTCGCCTATGATGACTGCGGTTTTGCGCAAAATAAGCCGTTGGCTGATCACCAGATTTCCGTTCACGGTTCCTGCGATGTCGCTATCGGGTGAAGAGACATCCCCCACCACACGTGCGCTGGATGCGATGATGCATTTCCCTTCTGACAGGATGTTGCCTTCGATGATGCCAGCCAAACGAAAATCACTTTTCACTTGGATGCTGCCTTTGATCAGGCTGCCCTCGGAAATGATGGTGATGGAGGGCTGATTGTTGGTTTCGTTCACAGGTTTATCAGGTTTCTGAAACATGAGGAAATCGGTTTAACGTTGTGTGAAATAAAATTCTGGGTCCAGTGGCACGCCATCTTTCCATAATTCGATGTGAAGATGAGGACCGGTGCTTATGATACCCGTATTTGAAATAAAACCAAGTAAATCGCCTTTCCGAACGATCTTGCCTTCGGAATAAACAGGGCGATCGGCATGCTTCAGTACGGATAGGTATCCGTCCGCATGCTGGATTTTGATGACATATCCGAAATTCAATGTCCACTCGGAACTGATGATGGCTCCATCCGCAGACGCGTAGATCGGATCGCCGGTGGTCGCAGACAAATCGATTCCAAAATGCCCGGATTGCGGTTTGAAGGATTGAGACAGGGTTCCTTTCACTGGAAAGCGTAGAGGAAAGGCCAAGGTCGTATTGATGTTCCCCATCGGTCTGTATACGGTCGGGGTGACTTCGATTGTAGCGGGCAAACTGTCTTCATCGAATAAAATCACCCGATTGATGACAAAGGTAGTGTCGCTTCCATCATACAGGATTTGTTTGATGTTGTCGAGCTGTGCATCACGGGTATCCAACGAATCTTGGATGGCCAGAACCCTCTGGCTCAACGCCACCAGTTCGGCACGAAGGTGTTCGTCTTCGCGATTGAAGATTTGATCGCCGATGGGAGTCACATATAAAAAGACGCCGACTATGAAGGTGCCAACAGCGATGGTCAACAGCCAGAACAGAATCAGAAGAAAGGGTGCGAAACGGAACGAGCTCGGATGATCCGGATCGGAATCGCGCCATATCACCAGATTCATCGAATCATGGCGGAACTGGTAAAATTGTCGGAGTAATTGCTTCAGCAAACTAGCGTAGCGAATAGTTTGGTGCTTCTTTGGTGATAGTGACCGAATGCGGGTGACTTTCTTTCATGCCGGCGGCCGATATTTCAACCATATCGGCTTTGTGCAGTTCAGAAATCGTCGGGGAACCGCAATACCCCATGGAGGCGCGTAAGCCACCCACCAATTGGTACATCACTTCACTTAAGGTTCCTTTGTATGGAACCATGCCTTCAATGCCTTCCGGCACCATTTTTTTCACATCGTCTTCCACGTCTTGGAAATAACGGTCCTTACTGCCTTGGCTCATGGCCGGCAGGCTACCCATCCCACGATAGGATTTGAATTTGCGCGATTCGTAGATGATCGTCTCGCCCGGACTCTCTTCAGTGCCCGCGAACATCGAGCCGAGCATGACGGCGGTCGCGCCACCGGCGAGCGCTTTCGGAACATCACCGGTTTGTTTGATGCCACCATCTGCGATCAAACCGATTCCGTTTTTACTGGTGTACGCGGCGACTTCCATCACGGCGGATAACTGCGGCACGCCCACGCCGGTCACGATGCGGGTGGTGCAGATGGAACCAGGCCCCACTCCTACTTTCACGACATCGGCTCCGGCTTTGTGAAGCGCTTTGGCCGCATCCGCGGTCGCGATGTTCCCAGCGATGAGATCGAGGTCCGGGTAGGCTTTGCGAATGGATCGGACCATGGCCAACACGCCTTCCGAATGTCCATGTGCCGTATCTACGGTGATGATATCGACTCCGGCATCGGTCAGGGCTTTCACGCGATCGAGAGTGTCAGCCGCAATACCGACGGCCGCGCCCACTCTCAATCGTCCGAGCGAATCTTTGCAGGCGTTCGGAAAATTCTTCTTCTTCTCGATGTCTTTGAATGTGATGAGACCGACCAGAATCCCGTTCTTATCGACGATCGGAAGTTTTTCCACTTTGTAGTCTTGCAGGAGGCGTTCGGCTTCGGCCAAATCGGTGCCCATCGGGGCGATGATCAGATTTTCGCTGGTCATCACACTTCCAAGCGTGCGATCCAAATCGGTGACAAAGCGCAAATCGCGGTTCGTCACAATACCGAGCAATTTCTTATCCGGCGCCACGACCGGAATACCGCCGATCTTGTGCTGGGTCATCAAGGCGCGGGCTTGGCGAACGGTCGCGTCTTTCGGAAGCGTCACGGGGTCCACGATCATGCCACTTTCCGAGCGCTTGACCAAGCGAACATGCTCGGCTTGCTGTTCGATCGTCATGTTTTTGTGAAGCATGGCCATTCCGCCTTCACGGGCGAGGGCGATGGCGAGGCGATACTCGGAAACCGTGTCCATCGCGGCGCTCAAGAACGGGATGTTCAGTTTCAGCTTGGGTGTGAGATGGATGCCCACATCCACATTGCGGGGCAAGACATCGGAATAGGCGGGCACCAGCAAAACATCGTCGTAGGTGAGTCCTTTGCGGGTGATGCGGGAGTAGGGATCGAAGACAAACATGGGCCGGATCGTTTCGTTGCAGTTTGGCAAAGGTACGGAGTTTGCGTGTATTTACGGTGTATATTGTCCGGATTCAGACGAGACATGCAACACAGGCCGATCCTTCCTTTTTGTAAACCCGACACCGGAAAAGCGGAACAAACCGCTCTCGCTAACGCCCTTGAATCTGGATTTTGGAGAGGCGATGGTCCCGCCACCCGCCGCGTCCAAAACATGATCCGTCTTCATACCGGGTCAAAGCGCGCCTTTCTGACCACCAGCGCCACGCATGCCATGGAATTGGCCGTGATGTTGTTGGATATCGGACCGGGTGACGAAGTCATCATGCCATCGTTCACCTTCGTATCCACGGCCAACGCGGTGGTTCTACGCGGCGGAATTCCGATTTTTGCGGACATCACACCGGGAACCATGAACATGGATCCGGCGGATGTGGCTCGATTGATGAGTCCGCACACGAAAGCGATCATGCCGGTTCACTACGCCGGAGTGGCGTGCGATATGGATGCCCTGATGTCCCTTGCGAGGGATGGACGTTTGGCCATGATTGAGGACGCGGCGCAGGGAGTCGACGCCTATTGGAACGGCCAAGCGCTGGGTACTCTGGGCAATTTCGGGGCGTTCAGCTTTCACGATACCAAGAATATCGCTTGTGGCGAGGGCGGCGCCCTGTTGATCCGCGATGACTCGATGGTGGCCCGAGCCGAGATCCTTCGTGAAAAAGGAACCAATCGCAGCGCGTTCATCCGTGGTGAAGTCGATAAGTATACGTGGATGGATGCCGGAAGCAGCTACGTGCCGAGCGATTTGTTGGCGGCGCTGCTGGAAGTCCAATGGTCGCGTCGCACCGAGATTCGCAGAAAACGGGAAGCGGTGTGGAATGGGTATCATCAGGCCCTGAAACCCTTCGAAGATTCCGGATTCCTCACTCGGAATGTGATCCCGAACTGGGCCACGTCCAACTTCCACACCTATTTCTTCACTACAGAGCGTGTCGTAGATCGCAACCGCCTGTTGGATGCCTTCAAACACGCCGGTATATCTGCGGCGTTTCATTACATCCCGCTTCATGATTCACCATTCGGTTCTTCACTGACCTCGAAGGTGCGTCCATTGCCCATCACGGAGCGGTTGAGTCAGTCACAGATCCGCCTTCCCTTGTTTGGAAACCTGCTTGATGAGCATCCCGATGCGATCGTACGTGTGGCGGATTGTCTTCGCAAATTCGTTCATTCATGAGTGGCACCGCATCCATCCGTACCGTGACCGAATGCGACCCGGACGTATGGAATCGGGAACAAGACACGTTTTTCGACCGATCTGAATGGAGCCGCGTCTGGCACGAAACGTGGCCCGAGAATTTCATCCCACGTTGTTTGGATTTCGAGATGTCGGATGGAAACCGCTATCGCATGGCCGGATGTGAGCGAAAACTAGCCAAAGGATATCTCACCGAGTTTGTATGTCCGCCAGGTGGCGCGGTATCTCGGGTTAATGGTTCCGACATTCCGTCATCCATCTTGGACTATTTGGCTAAGCGCTACAATGGATTCCGCATAACCTGTCAATCGGCTGATTGGGTCCGTTCATCCGAATCAGGCTATGAAGTCCGTTTACAGGAAGCAGACATTGATTCAATTTTCAAGAAATCACGCGGTGGACAGTATGCTCGACGTGCTGAGAAAGACGGATTGACGATTATTTCTGAGCCTTCAGAGGAACTGACGAATGCTTTGTTTTCGATTCACGCTCGAATGGTTGCTCATTGGAAGCAAAAAGGATTGAATACTACGGAGTATCCGGAGCGCTTCATCCGACGTCTGATCGACTGCGAATCCGTAAAACTAAATGGCGTTCGGGATCCGGATGGTACCATATTGGCAGCCGGGCTCTTCCTCGAATCGCCTCCCTATGTCATGTCTTATTTCACGATCGCACATCCCGATTTTCGCAAAAAACGCGCACAGGAGCTTTATTTCTTCAATCGCCTCTTTCATTACAGGGCGCTAGGGTACACGATATTTGATTTTGGTCCGAGCAAGCAGTTAGACGGAGTGGAAGCATTCAAGGAAAAATTCGGAGCTACATCCTACCCCATCCGCATCATAAACAGACAAGATATGTTGCTACGCACGATGGCGGCCCTAGACCGCATCCGTCCATGACCCTCAAAAACCAAGTGTATTCGGGCATGAGGTGGACGGGATCGTCGCAGGTGATCACGGGTGTGATGCAATTTGTTCAGATCGCGGTGCTGGCGAACATCCTCACTCCTACTGAATTCGGTTTGATGGCCACGGTGTTGTTGTCGATGAATTTCATTTCTGCTTTTGCGGATGTGGGTGTGAGTTACGCCATCATTCAGGCAAAGGAAATGACCGATGTGCAGCGTTCCACACTGTATTGGGTGCACAATGGCATCGCGTGGTTCACGGCCATCGTGTTTTTCATGGTGGCTCCCTTCATCGCCACTCTGCTGAATGAGCCCGAACTCACCACGCTGCTGCGTTGGTCTACGTTCATGATCCCTTTTGCGGCCGCAAGCACCCAATTCCGCATGATGTTCCATCGAAACATGGAGTTTTCCATTGTGGCGAAGCAGGAAATCCTGACCACGTCCTTGAATCTGCTGATTTCAGTCGGTTTAGCATTGGCAGGATACGGGGTATGGTCGCTGCTGATCGGGTACATGATCGGGAATGTGATCGGACAATTGTGGATCCTATTTGCCGGACTCCGGTCATGGAGGCCCTCTCTCGTATTCGATCTGACCGGACTCAAACCCGTTTTCCGTTACGGGATGTATCATTCCGGTGAAAAAATGGTTCAGTTTCTGAACATGAAGGTCGATCAGATTCTCATCACCGCCTTGCTCGGCATCCAAGCGCTCGGAATCTATAACATGGCATTGAATCTGGTGATTTATCCCATCCAGCGGATCAACCAAGCCGTCACCCAAGTGATGTTTCCGCTGTTCGCAAAGCAGCAGGATGATAGGCAAGCCCTGCGGAACGGCTATCTGAGCTTGCTCAAAACCGTCACGCTGGTCAATGCGCCGTTGATGGTCGGCATCATGATCACAGCTCCATTGTTTATTCCGTTATTGCTTGGCGACCAATGGACTAATGCCATTGTCCTTACTCAGATTCTTGCGATTTACTCCTATCAGAAATCCACCGGAGCTCCTGCCGGCTCCCTATTGCTTGCTGTGGGCCGAACCGATCTCGGCTTCGCCTGGAATGTGTTAGCGATGGTGTTCACACTGCCTGTGATCGCCTATAGTGCCATGGTCTATGGCCTGACCGGCATTGCTTATGGATTTGTAATTCTTCATCTGTTTTTAGGGGCAGTATATTATTTCAAGGTCATCCGACCGATCATTGGTCCAGTCGGTTCTGAGTATGCCATGACCTTGGTAAAACCTGTTCTCTATGCCGCCATGATGGGATTCACCGTCAGATTGTTAGATCAACTCCTTCCGTTCAATACCGCCATTCAATTGAGCCTTCTTGTGGTGATCGGCATCGGATTGTACACGTTTCTGCTGTTCCTGCTTGAGAAACCCATTCTGAATCGGATACGGGATATCGCGTTGCCCGACAGGACAACGGCATGATGCGGATCCTACACCATACATCCGAATGGCTTCCCAGCACCATGACGTGGCTGAAGCAACTCATCACCGACACCGATCCCTTGGTGGATAATCATGTGTTCGCTGAAATCCGTCGTGCGAACTCCCCTTCTCACGCCAATCTGCATGTCTCGCGCGAATCCAATCCGATGCGCTATTGGACATCAAGGGCCTTGAAAAAAGCGACGTTGATCCGGTACAATGGTGCCGACACTGCTCATGCGCTGCGTGTGAAACCGCATATCCTGCACTCGCATTTCGGTCATCTTGGTGCTCAGGACATCCCGCTCGCCAACACACTCGGCATCCCTCATGTGGTCTCGTTTTACGGGATGGATGTTCATCAACTGCCATATGGAGATGCGAAATGGATGCCCTTGTATCGCGACTTGTTCGCAAGTGGAGCCCAGATTCTGTGCGAAGGCGAATTCATGCGCGAATCCATCATCAAATTAGGCGCATCGCCACAACAGGTTCATGTGCATCGACTGGGTGTGGATGTGGGACGCATCCGCTTCCAGCCCAGGAAAATCGCCGACGGTGACGGGCTTCGCATTCTGATGGCGTCCGCCTTCCGACCGAAAAAAGGCATCCCATATGGCATTGAAGCGGTAGCCAAAGCCTCGAAATCAATTCCTATCGAGTTGACAATCATCGGGGATGCGGCCGATGCGCAATCCGAGGTCGAAAAATCCCGCATCAACGCCGCCATCCACGCCTCAAACATCGGTTCCAGGATCCGCCGGGTAGGCTTCGTTCCCCACCAAGAACTGCTTTCCCAAGCCTTGGCCCACCACGTGTATCTGGCGCCAAGTGTGACCGCCATTGACGGTGATTGCGAAGGCGGCGCGCCGGTGAGCCTGATCGAGATGGGCGCGTCGGGCATGGTGATTGCCAGCTCCCGCCATTGCGACATACCGGGCGTAGTCACTCACGGCGAAACCGGGTGGTTGGCCGACGAACGAGATACCGACGCGACGGCCGCAAACCTGATCCGCATTTGGGAGACCCGCAACGCCTGGGAACCCTCCCAAATCGCACTGCGCCAACATATCGAAGCGTCCTTTCACAACCGCTCGCAAGCTACCGAATTGGTGCGTCTGTATGAGCGATTCCGAGGTGACGCATGAAAACCGTGGTGATACTCGCTCCGTGGTGGCAAGATCCTGCGCATGTCGGAAACATCCGCCTCAAACGCCATGTTAAATGGTTTCAGGAAGCCGGTTGGCATGTGGTTTTGGTTGATTCCGGCCATGAATACGCCATTCACGACGAACCATGCCTAACGCGCATCACCATCGCAGATCCCATCCGCATGCATGTGAAACCGTCCGAAGACGGACCTCCACCACGCAAACCCAACGCATTGCGGCGCTGGTTGGCCTATTTCCTATTGGTGCCGGATCCGTCCATTCTGTGGGCGCGGCGCGTGTTGGCCCACCCGGTGATCCGTCACACCGTGCGCACCGCCGATCTCATCACATCCTCTTCCCCGCCTGAAGCGGCGTTTCTCGCCTGTGCCACATTTTCCAAGCGCTATGGCCTCCCGTTTTGGATGGATATGCGCGATGGATGGCTCGACGAACCGCTGAAACCCTTACTTCGGTCGTCTGCCCTGCAACGGTTTCGTGAGCGGCGCTTGGAATCATGGAGTTTATCCGTTGCATCCATCATCACGGTCACTTCTGACAATTGGAAAACGATGCTTGCGGACCGATATCCTCAGTTTTCCACGAAAATGCATGTTCTGACCAACGCCGCGCCGAATCCCGTCGACTCAGAGCACACATCCCTTGCGGTTCCCGAATTATTGTATGCCGGACGCTTATTCAGTTCTCGTCCCGAACGCCAAACACCGGATCTGAACAAGATTTTGGCGTTGCTACCTAAGCATACGTTCACCATCATCGGTCAATTGATTCCGGAAGAACATAAGCAGATCAAGCGGTTCGGATGGGGGCACATCCCGTTTATTCCCCGCAAATCCATGCTTCCGAGATTATCCGAAGCATCTGGACTCGTGTTCTTGTCCACATCTCATGGCTCCATTCCAGCGAAATGGTACGATTATTTGGCGACGGGCCGACCCATACTTGGAATCGCGACGCCCGGTTCAGCGGCGTGGGAGGCGATGTCAGGCGTCGATCATGCCTTTGCGGTGGACCCCGAGAATCCGGATAAAGACGTGCTGAAGGCGTTTTATCGAGCGTTGTCTATCGCAGAGCCTGCTTCCATCCCAACCCGCTTCAGCACGGAAACGGTACGTGCCCGATTCATGACCTTATTTGGAACGAATGAGTGAGCGTGTCGCCATATTGTTATCCACCTACAATGGGGAGCAGTGGATCGATGCCCAATTGGAATCGATAACCCGTCAGACCTGGCCGGACATCCGTCTGCACATCCGTGATGACGGATCGACAGATGGGACACCCGGCAGGTTACGTCTCTCAGATGAACAGGTCGTGTTTGGCAATAATGTGGGTGTGTTCCGCAGTTTCATGACTTTATTGGCCGATGCGGACGAAGCGGCGGCGTACTTCGCGTTCTGCGACCAAGATGATGTTTGGATGCCGGACAAATGCGAGCGAGCCGTGAAGCTCCTTCAACCAATTGGAAATGACGTCCCGGCCATGGTCTACACCCGTTTGCAATACACGGATGAGGCCTTGCGAACAACGGGAACGAGTCCGATTCCGACCCAATCCGGGTTTCATACGGCCTTGGTTCAGAACCAAGCCACCGGATGCACCATCGTCATGAATGCCGCGGCTCGCAAGAAAATCTTGGAATCGGTTCCAGATTGGGCGTTGATGCACGATTGGTGGTGTTATTTGGTGGTGTCGGCATTTGGAACGGTGATCTATGATCCGCATCCGTCTATTCTTTATCGAAAACATGCCTCGAACGTCACTCCGGCTTCCCCGAATTGGCTCTGGGAGTTGTACAACCGGTATAAGCGGTTTCGAGGCGAGGGCGACATCACCGAAAAGGTGACGGACCAGGCCCAGGAGTTTCAGAAGCGATATGGTCATGCGTTGAATGAGGAAAACAAAGCGATTCTGAATGGGTTTTTGGAAGCTCGTGGGAAAGGAGTTTGGGGACGATTGGGCTATGCCCTTCGTATGCCGGTTCGACGTAACACACCGTTCGACACGCTCATCATGCGGGTGCTCATCGTGATGGGTCGCTTTTAGACGATATCCATTTTCAGCGCGTCGAGCGCGGTATCGAGCGAGCAGGTACCGCACCGGTAGGCTTCAACCCACCAATAGACGGAACGGCGACGGGCCATCACGTGCGGATCACGGGTGGAATACAAGCCTAAAAGTTCATCGCGGTATCCGATCACATCGACGGCGATGGAGCGCTTGAGGGTGGACGGGATGTCAGCCCAACCCATCACATCCAACATGTCGGATGCGGCCTCGATCAGCGGATCTTGGACAGTGACGGCGTGAAGGTGGTGGACTGGAGCGGTGTAAGTGGTTTTGAGTGCGGTGGACATCTGCGTTTCCTTGTTTGTTTAGACCAATCTACACCCCAAAAGTGACACCATAGTGTCACCACAAATCCCATCTCCTATTTTTTTTATTCCTATTTTCACCCATGCCTTTTTCCCATCTGATCGACCTGCCTTTCAGCGACCCCGTGCTCATTTTCGCACTGGTGATGCTATTGATTTTATTGACTCCGTTCCTTTCACGTCGATTGAATCTACCTTCATCGGTCGGATTGATTCTCGGAGGGATGATTGTGGGTCCGAGCATGATTGGACTCCTTGCGCGAGATGAAACCATCATTCTTCTGGGCACAGTCGGTTTGCTGTATCTCATCTTTTCGGCGGGATTGTCCATCGATCTGAACCAATTCCAAAAACTTCGCAACCGGAGTCTTGGATTCGGTCTGCTATCTCTATTTCTTCCGTTCGGATTGGCCTATTTAGGCGGCATGTACATCCTCGGCTATGAATTGAATCCCGTATTGCTACTGGGTGCCATTGTGGGATCGCATACGCTCATCGCCTATCCGCTGGCATCCAAATTGGGAATCACACGTCACCCGAGCGTGACCGTTACCATGGGTGGAACCATCGTCACCGATTTCGTCTCCCTCATGATCCTTGGTTTCGTGATCGCCGCCGAGCGCGATCCCAACATCAACCTGCAATTTTGGATCGGCTTTCTCGCATCCATCGGCCTGTTTCTCGGGTTCACCATCCTTGTGATTCCGCGCTTGGCCCGATGGTTCTTCAAAACCGTGACTGGCGAAACCGAAGCCGATTATGTTTTCTTATTGGCCATTCTTTTCGTGACCGCCTACTTGGCAAAAATCGCAGGGCTGGCTCCCATCATCGGCGCATTCATCTCCGGATTGTTGCTCAACAAGCTGGTTCCTGATTCATCCCCCCTCATGAACCGAGTGATGTTCATGGGAAATGCCCTGTTCATCCCGTTTTTTCTGATATCCGTCGGGATGTTGGTGGATGTCCAAGTCATGTCCCAGCTCGACGTTTGGTTGCTATCGGGCTTGCTGATTCTGATGGTGGTTGTCGGAAAAGGACTTGCTGCATGGATTTCGGGTGTCTTTTTCAAATTCAAGATGTCGCACATCCTCGTGATGGCTGGCTTATCTATCCCACAGGCCGCAGCGACATTGGCCGTGACCTTGATCGGTTTCGAAATGGGTCTGTTTGATGCCCTTCTCGTGAACGCCGTTGTGATCATGATTCTACTGACCTGTCTGATCGGCCCCTCGTTGGTTGATCGTTTCGGCAGACAGATCGCCATGGAGAGCGATTCCCAATTTCAAGATGCCAGTGGTTTTCCACAACGGATCTTGGTTCCGCTGGCCAATCCGACCACAGCCGAAGCGTTGATGGATCTCGCGTTCGCGATGCGGGATAAAAAATCAGAAGAACCCGTCTATCCGCTCACGGTGGTTCGCGATGGACCGAATGTGCAAGTGGATGTGGCGGTCAGTGAAAAAATGTTGGCGCATGCGGTCATTTATGCGGCCAGTGCGGATGTACCAGTATCGCCTGTGACCCGCGTGGACATGAATATTTCCAGCGGCATCACCCGTGCGGTGAAAGAAAGCCGCATCACGAACGTCATCATCGGTTGGAATGGTGAATCGTCTGCGACAAAAGCCATTTTTGGCGGTGTCTTGGATCAATTGCTGCATCAAGTCCGCCATATGATCATGGTGTGTAAAATGGAAAAACGCATTTCCACAGTTCGGCACATCTATTATGCAATCCCCCCGTTTGCGACATTGGAGACCGGATTCATGGAAGCGTTGCGTTATGTGATGATCTTGGCCAATCAGATCGGTGCCGAACTCACTATCATCGGCATCGAAGAACGAATGCCCCGCATCAAGGCCTGTGTGAAATCCACTAAAGATCCGATCAAATGCGGTTATGTGCCGATGGATCGATGGTCGGATTTGAACGACATCCTCGACCGCTACCTCACATCCGACGATCTGTTCATCCTGCAAAGCGCCAGAGAAGGAACCCTTTCTTGGAGACCTGGTTTGGATCGCATGCCCGGACTCATCGCGTCTCGTTACATGAAAACAGGATTCATCGCTATTTATCCGTCTGAAATCGGAGAACAAGTGGATGGAACTGCTGAACCGATCAAACAGACCACAACGGATGGGTTGATTGAAGATGCCTCGATCATTTTCCCATCCAAACACGTCACGTTTGAAGACATCGTGCATGATTTGATGGTAGACTTATATCCTAAGGACCCGGATCAGGACCGAAAACGAGCAAACGAGATCGTCCAATCGAATGAGGCGTATAATTCGGAGCTCGCGCAGGGGATTGTTTTGTTGGAAGCGATCACCGACGATCAGGATGAAGCCCGATTGATGATCGCGGTGTGTGGAAAGCGCATTGACGTGCCAAAAACCACCGCACCGGTTTGTATGGTGGCGATCGTCGTGCATCCGGCCAATGAAACGGTTGAAGAGCACCTCAGACGGTTAAATGGACTCGCGAGACGTTTGCGTCGGCCTGAGCTTGCCGAATCCTTGGGCAAAGCGAAATCCGTGGAACAGGTGATCCACCTGCTTCATCACAAAGATCAGATGGGATAAACGGCTTTTTTTGCTGCTAGTAGCGTGTTTTTCATAAGCATGGCGACGGTCATGGGTCCAACGCCACCTGGCACAGGCGTGATCCAACTGGCTTTTTCCACAAGATTATCATAGTCCACATCCCCTACCAATTTGTATCCTTTGGGTGTGGTATGGTCGGCGATTCGGTTCATGCCCACATCCACAATCACCACTCCTTCTTTCACCATCGGAGCGGTGATGAGATTCGGTTGACCTGCAGCCACAATCAGCAGATCTGCGTTGATCGTATGGATCGTCAGATCTTTCGTGTATTTATGGCAAATCGTCGTCGTGGCTTTACCGGAGCCGGATTCATGCTCCCGAGACAACATGATCGCCATAGGCGACCCGACGATGTTACTCGCGCCCACCACAACCGCATGTTTCGATTTGGTCTGGATACTGTACACTTTCAGCAATTCCATAATTCCGGCCGGCGTGCACGATTTGAAGCAAGGCATGCCGATAGCGAGTCGACCCACATTCATCGGATGAAATCCATCCACATCTTTTCGATGATCGATCGATTCGATCACACTCAATGGCGTGAGATGTTCGGGAAGCGGTAATTGGACCAGAATCCCATCAATCGAGTCATCCACATTCAGTTCATGGATTCGGGCTTTGAGATCTTTTTCCGAAATCGTATCGGGCAAGGATTCCGTGTCCGATTCGATGCCCACTTCCAAGCACGCCCGCATTTTCGAGCCGACATAGGTGTGCGACGCCGGGTTATTCCCCACAAGCAGCACGTGCAATTTGGGAGCACGGTTGCCACGCGCGAGCCAATCGGCCACATCCGCTTTCACTTGCTTGCGCACATCCGCCGATACCGCCGTTCCATCAATGATATTCGCTGCCATGGCTACCGTTCCAGTTGGTATTTCTTGATCTTGTTATACAAATGAGATCTCATGATGCCGATTGTATCGGCCGTGGCCGAGATGTTCCAGTCATGTTTCTGCAACTGATGCCGGATGAACTCCTTCTCCGTCGCTTCCTTGTACTCCTGAAAATCGGAATACTGCTCCAATACATCATGCAAGCTGTGCCGACCATGGGATTGATGCGGCTTCATCACCACTTGCTCGATCGTCTTCGCCGTAATGTCCGAATTCATACTTAAAATACCCAGACGCTCCACCACATTCCGCAATTCCCGCACGTTTCCAGTCCATTCGAGTAAACTCAGAGCCGTCAATGCGTCGTCCGTGAAATACTTGTCAGCAAACAGGATATCGCGCTTGCTCAATTCCTCCAGAACAGCTTTGGCCAATATGGGGATGTCGGTGCTGCGTTCGCGCAACGCCGGCACATGGATCGGAATCACATTCAAGCGATGGTAGACATCCTCGCGGAATCGTCCTGCCACGATTTCTTCCTGCAGATCTTTATTCGTCGCCGCGATCACGCGCACATCGACGGATATCGTGGATGTCCCTCCCACTCTCGTGATCACATTTTCCTGCAAGGCCCGTAGCACTTTCGCTTGCGCGGCCAGACTCAGATCGCCGATCTCATCCAAGAACAAGGTTCCGCCGGTGGCTTCTTCAAACTTGCCGATGCGCTGACGTACCGCCCCGGTGAAAGCCCCTTTTTCATGGCCAAATAACTCGCTTTCAATCAGTTCCGTCGGGATCGCCGCGCAGTTCACATCCACAAACGGAGCGCTGTTGCGCTTGCTGTGTTCATGCAACCAACGGGCCACCAGTTCTTTGCCGGTCCCATTCTCGCCGGTGATGAGCACCCGCGCATCGGTCTGCCCGACACGCTTGATGGTCTGGCGAATGGTTTCAATGACGGCGCTATCCCCCAGAATATCCTTCACCTGCGTGATCTTCCGACGCATGGTTCGGTTCTGACTCACCAAGCGGTTGCGATCCAGCGCGTTGCGAACCGAAATCAACAACCGGTTCAAATCGGGTGGCTTTTGAAGGAAGTCGAACGCGCCGAGTCGGGTGGATTGGATGGCGGTGTCGATGGTGCCATGACCCGTGAGCATGATCACTGGAAATTCGATGCCTTTTTCATGCAATTCGGATAAAAGTTCAAGTCCGTCTTTCCCTTGCATTTTCACATCCAGCAACATCAGGTCGATGGGGTTCGATTCGATGATGGTCAACGCTTGTGCGGCGCCATCGGCTTCAAGAATGTGATACCCTTCGAATTCAAGCACTTCCCGCAACGCTCGGCGTATTCCCGGCTCGTCGTCTGTCAGCAGGATCGTGGCATGACGCATGGATCAGACCATCTTTAATTCTTCGCTCTGGAACTTCGCCAGAATCTCCTCAATCGTAGTGCACTCGAGCAACTCAAGGCGAAATCCATCATTATTCATGAGTCTGGAAATGCGGCTGAGCAGACGGATGTGGGTGCTCGATTGGGACTCGGGTCCGACCACCAAAAACAATTGCGCCACCGGCATCTGGTCGATCGATCCGTACTCGATCGGCGTTTCGAGCTTGGCATAGGCCATCTGACTCGATTCCAGCCCGTTCACCTTTCCATGCGGGATGGCCAGTCCCTTTCCGACACCCGTCGACATCACACGTTCCCGTTCCATCACCGCGCGAAGCAAGGCGTTCGGATCGGCTTCGGGATGTCGGGAAGCGATGGATTCAGCTAAGAAACGAATCGCATCCTCTTTAGTGGTGACCTTCAGGGAAGGGAAAACATTCGAGGAATTCAGGAATTCGGATATGCGCATGCCGCTTGGTTACATGGGGTTTTACTACCGCAAAGACGCCCAAATATAGTAACTTCTGACATGCCTTCCCTTCACAGAGCCACCATCATTCTGCAGAACGATTTCCGGATGGAATTGCGGTCCCGTTTCGGATTGAACAGCGTTTTCGCCTTCGTCGCCTCCGCCCTGTTCGTGTCTGTTTTCTTGCTAAATGCCCCCGAAATCGGAGCGAAAGCCCAAGCCGGACTCCTGTGGCTGATCCTGCTGTTCGCCGCGCTGTCGTCGCTGTCTCGAAGCTTCGTTTCCGAGGCCGAACGCCGAACCGATCTATTGCTTCGCTTACATAGCGATGCCTTGGCGGTATTCGTCGGCAAATACTTGTTCAATCTGCTCTTCACACTGCTTTTTGCAGGCAGCACGGTATTGCTGTTCGTGCTTTTGCTGTCGATCGAACCGAAATCCGCCGGACTCCTTGTCCTCGCCACACTACTGGGCTCTGCCGGACTCACAGCCGTCACCACCATGATGGCGGCCTTGGTAAGCCACACCACGCAGCGAGGCGCGCTGTTCAGCGTGGTCTGCATGCCGTTGTTGGTCCCTTTGCTCCTGTTGTCCGGAAAACTCACCTTGGCTGGAATCAGTGGTGGCGACATCACCCTACATCTGAATGAGATCTTCGCATTGGTCGGCTTCATCGGCGCCATCATGACCGTTTCCGTGCTCTTGTTCGAAACCATTTGGGAATCGTGATGATGGTGATCGGCAAAGACTCCATCCTCGGTCAGGCTCGAGTGAAAGAGGAATTAGGTCAGATCATCGCCAGCGAACGGGTGTCACATGCGTATCTGTTCACGGGTCCGGTGGGCGTCGGAAAAAAAGCCTTGGCGTTGGCCTTTGCGGAAGCGTTGAACGGAATCGGGAATCTGAATCCGCCTGGCGAGTATGCCACATCCACGAAAAGCTCGTGGATCAAGCATCCCGACATCCATGTGTTCATCCCGCTTCCGAGTGTGGTCTCGCAAACGGAATTGCGCGAACGCCTGGCGATGTTGGCGGAAGACCCGTATGCGGTGATCGATTTCGGGTTGCGTCCGGCGCTTGGCAATGATGCCGACTCGAAAAATCGGAATGCGTTTTACTCGGTGCCCTACTACCAGGAGGAGATCCGACCAAGCATGTTCCTCAAGCCGAACGAGGGACGATACACGATCGTGATCATCACCGGCATCGAAAAGATGCAAGAAAAAGTGGCGAACGCCTTCCTAAAATTGTTGGAAGAACCACCAGAGGATGTGGTTTTCTTATTGGTGACCGACAATTTCAATCAACTTCTACCCACCATCGTGTCAAGATGCCAGATCTTGCGATGCCAGGCGCTTACAACAGAGGAAATCGGCGGAGCGCTTCAACATCGCGATGGACGAACACAAGCCGATGCGGAATATCTCGCCCGTGTGTCGGCTGGAAACTACAGCCTCGCCCGGTTTTATGATGTCGACTCGCTTCGAAGCATCCGAAACGAAATCGTGGATTTTCTGCGATCCAGTTATCTGATGGATCCGAAACCGATCTTGGATATCGCCATGAAATGGTCGTCGCAACACAATTCCGAAGCGCAACAGCAGATTTTGAATTTGTTGGAGATTTTCTTGCGGGATTTATTGCTCTACCGTGCGACTGGCGATGAAACCCGCATCACCAATCTGGATCAGAAAGAGGTCATCGCCAAATTCGTGGGATCCTTGCAAAATGCCCGAATCGAAGACATGATCTCCGAAATCCATGATGGCCGCAAGCAATACGCATCGAATGTGAACTCGAAAATATGGTTCACGGTCCTTGCCTTGCGTTATGGCGCCCTCATGCGTGGCAGCGACACGGCCATCACAGACGAAACCGCTTGGAAACACCTTCCCGCATCGATATGGGTATGATCCGCTTCGTTAAAATGCATGGTGCCGGCAACGATTTCGTGGTAATCGACAACCGGGAATCGCGCTTCCGTTTGGATGAGATCATCGCCTTCACGCCACGCCTCTGTGACAGAAGAACCGGCATCGGTGCAGACGGGATTCTGGTGCTGGATGCATCCCAAAAAGCGGATTTCGCCATGATCTATCGCAATGCCGATGGCAGCGACGCCGGCATGTGCGGCAATGGCGGCCGATGCATCGCCGCGTTCGCCATCTCAAACGGGTTTCCTGCCACGCATCGCTTTGAATGCAATTCCCGGGTTTACGAGGCTTCCCAGCACGATCAGAACATCCGATTGTCTTTCCCCGTCACCACGATTGTGACCCCCATCGCCGATGGATTCCGCATCGATACCGGCACCGATCATGTCGTGGTTCCGGTCACATCCGCAGAATTACTTGACTCCGCCGCACTCATCGACCGCGGCCGCACCCTTCGGCACCGGCATAACGCGAATGTGAATTTCGTGTGCGCACGACATAACGAACCAATGGTCGATATCGTGACCTATGAGCGCGGTGTCGAAGATCTCACGCTGGCTTGCGGAACCGGGGCTTTGGCGGCGGCAACCTGGTGGCATCACGCGTTCGGAAAGAACATCCCATCCCTGAATCAATTCCCTGTGGTTTCGAAGGGTGGAACGCTGTCAGTCGACCTCGCATTCAATCCTGTATCCCCATCCTACAAGAACTATCATTTAACCGGTCCGGCTATTCGTGTCTTTGAAGGCGTTATTCATCTGTAGTTGTCTGATCGCGGCGGGATGCGTCACGCCGGGTCGTGGTCCGTCGTCGAACCGCGTTCCTCCGGTTGTGGCCAGTGCGGCCTTGGAATCCGGGGCTTCAAACGGTATTCCCATCATCACGCTTCGCGGTGGAAGCCTCACACTTCAGTTCGACGTGTTTCAGGCGGATGTGAGTTATTACCGCGTGAGCGTGCGGCACATGACCCGTAATTGGTCCGACGGCCCCCTCCTGCCCGGCGTCTACCTTCGTGGTGTTTCGGAGGATGTGGTCTCGGAGGGTGTTCCATCCACATCCCAGCAGCCGCTGTATACGGCGTACACCTACCGTTTTCCGAACGAAAACATGGGCGTACTGGTCAGTGGAAATTACATGATGGATGTGATCGATCCGTATTCCGGCGCCCGAATGCTGTCGTTGCCGTTCATGGTGAGCGAAGATCTTGGAGAAGCGGATTTCAAGGTGGAGGAGCTGTTTAACCAGCATCCGCAGCATCGAATGGTCCATCAACCCTTTCTTGATTACCATTATCCAGCCGAATTCAGAATGCCGGAATTGGACATCCACGTCGCATTCGTTCAGAATCGGTGGTGGCAAGAGCAGCAGATGTCCACCATCATGGATCAATCGCAAGACGGCACCCTCAGCTACCATCTGACACGCGAAGATTCCTTTATTGGTTCGCTGGATGTGTATTCGTACACCTTGACGGATGTGGGTCGACTCACAACGGATGTGGTTCGGGCGGATGTAGGCACGGCAACCCCATCCGTCGTAAAAAATCCGGATGTGGATGGTCTCACTCGGCCGATTGTCTCGGCTTGGGTCAATTCCCCATCACCACGACGATCCCGCGATGCGAGATATGGTCAGGTGACGTTCCAATTCGAGACCACTCGTGCCCAAACACCGATGTACCTGGCGGGCACCTTCAACAACTGGCGCCCACGGGCGGAAGATCGGTTGTGGTTTGACAACGCATCGGGCTACTGGGTCAACACACGTTTACTGAAAGAAGGCACCCATCGGTACTCCTATGTCACGGAAACAGACCGATATGCCTATTCCAGTGTGATGGCAGGCACGGCTCAAGAATACACGGCGTTGGTATACATGTTCGATCCTGGAAGCCGGTACGACCGACTCCTGAAGACCGTGACTCGAAACACCCGTTAGTAATCGACGCCGATGCTGATGTAATCGTATCGCTTACCGAAGCCGTTCTTGCCATATTCCCATCCGAAATCAAATCGGAGCGGAATGCCCAGCAAGATGGTTCGAAGTCCGAAACCGGCGCCGACAAGGGTTTCCTGTGCTTGAACAGAGCCTGTTCTCGTGCTCCAGGCCTGACCCACATCCACAAACGCCGCTCCGGTGATGTTGTACAACGGAATCAGGGGAATCGGACCAGGGAGTAACGCTGCGATCAGCGGGAATCGGAATTCCGCATTAAACAATGCGAAGCGATCACCGATGGTGGAGCTGTACACGTGTCCGCGCATCGGCAAGGCAGGAAGCGTGAAGAAAATATCTTCGAGCCGGTCGATGGGGATTTCGTTCTGCCATTGGTAATTGATCCAGTTTTCCATTCCGCCCAAATAGAAGTTCTGCTTATCCCTTCCCAATGAAATCGCTCCCGATCCACGAAGAGCGATGGTGTAATAACCGTTTGCACCCAATGGAATGTAATAACGCGCATCCGTCATAAGGGATGCGAATGTGAGCACATCCTTCCCAAGCGGCGGACTCCCGGTGAGGGATACGGCCACTCTCGACCCGCTGACCGGCGTGATAAAGCCCGGTTGAGTGAAATCACGCGTGTAGGTCAAGGATGGATACACGAAGTAGCGCTTATCGTTCACTCGTGGCTGAAAGGGATCCAGACTGGACACATCCTGACTGATGGTGATGAAGCTCGCTCCGTAATCAATCCGCTCGAACTTGTTCAATGGGTAGGAGAACGAGGGTCCGCCACCATAAAACCGATACCGGACCAAATCTCCGTTGAAGGTTTGGAAATTCCTCGAGGTGTGGAAGTAATTCAAGGTGAAATTCGTCCGATTCTTGAAGTAACCATAACTGAGCGCATAGTCACTATTTCGAAGATCGAAGACCAGGTTAGACGCGAAGTAGAGCTGATGATCTCCTAACAGGTCACTGAATACGACTTGTGACAATGCGAACACACCGTAACCGGTAGAAAGCGACCCACCCGCATAACTGAAATCGGGCGTGAAATTCAGACGGTATTTGCGAGGCACGAAACGCCCGTCTTCCAATCGGCTGTCGGTCGGTGAGAAAATGTCTTCGAGAAGGACTTCGCCTGTCACAGGGTCTTCCAAGTCGCCGAACTGGTAGTTTCGAAAATCGATCACATCTGGATCATCAGGGGCTTCCGGTACGGTTTCGGTTTCTACCGGCGTTTCGGGCTCTCCATTCACCACTTCTTCGGCATAACCGATCGCGGGGACCCGGCGGGAATCCGATGTGGTCATCCTGGACGCGGCCCACAAATTGGGTTCCAATGGCACGGTTTTCACACGGTTCAACGGATTCTGCAATAGAAACACATCCAGATAGCCTCCATTGATGGAGTTGATGGCGATTTTGCTGGCATCGGCGGTCACCGACATCTGCATCACACCACTGATCAGATCCGTGACGGGTGAGCTTTCCCGCGTTTGCAGATCCATCACATAAATGTTCTGGATTCCGTTCTGATCGGAGATGAAGAACAGTTTGCCTCCGGCTGTTTCAATCGGGCGCATTTCAGACCAGTCGGATGTCATGGTGAGGCGGTCTGCCCTCGCGGTTCCGAGTCTCACCGAATAGAGGTCGGTCTGGTTCATGTCCGGCTGAAGCAATTGATTGAAGCCTACCTTGTGCGTGTTCAAGGCCGTCTTGTCGCCACGATCCGATGCGAAATAAACGGATTGCGAATCCATCGACCAGTACGGATCGCTATCACTGAAAATGTCGTTGGTCAGATTCATCAACGTATTGTCCTTAAGGTTGTAGACATAGATGTCCACAAACGGACCATTGCTGCCTTGGAAGGCGATTTTGTCCCCATCCGGCGACCATGACACCGATCCGATGGAATTCAGATCCGGAAACCGAAGTTTCTTGGATTTCCCTGAGCGGTATTCAACAATGGCGATGTCGTGCTTGCCATCGGAACGAGTGGAAAGAGCGAGTTGGGAGCCATCCGGCGACCAGCTCAGATTCGGACGTAAGATGTTCAGCTCTTCAAAGTCGACATTGTCCTCCCCTTTGATCAAGGTTTTCAGCACGCGGCCATCGATCGCGGAGATCACAACCACATCAAAATATCCTCGCTTGTTCGTGATGAGCGCGATGCGGTCGCCTTGCGGTGTGATGGACGGACTCGTGTTATAGGATCCCGCGATTTCCCGCTTCGTGATGTGCTGGGTGATTTCGCGAAGGCTTTCCCGATTCGTGATTTCAGGCCAGTAGCGCCGGCGAAGCCATTCCTGCCAGTTCTCGGAAAGTTGTTCCAAATCCATCCCCAACGAAAGGCGCATCCCCTGTTCCACGCTTCGTGTGTCTTTGATCCGTGCCAACATTTCGGCGATCTTCTCACGTCCATACACTTCAGTGATGTAGAACCACATCGACTGTCCACCACGGTATGCGAAATATCCCTGCAAATAGGGTATCGGAGGAAGGTAGGTGTTCATCACCGCATCGCGGATGAACATATCGGTGTTCGTGTCCCAACCCAAAGCCGTGAATTCAGCCAAACCTTCTTCAAACCATAATGGGAATACCAATTGGATGTTGTTGCTGATGATGGATTGAAGCGAGCCGCCATAGAACATGTCATTGAACACCGCATGCACCAACTCGTGATGCAGAGTGCGACGAAAATCGCTGTAGTCCCCTTGAAACGGTAGTGTGATGCGGTTCTTGTACTTATCCGTCACACCGCCGATACCTTGCACGTCATCCGGCAACGGAACGACGTTCGTCTGACTGAATTCACCATGCGAGGCGTAGATGATGACCTGGATGCGGTCAGCAATTTCATGATCAAAATCGGTTTTCAGTTGCTTGTAAGCCGCTTCCAAACTATACGCGCTGAATTCAGCCAGATAATAGTTTTTCGAGTCATAGTAGTAGACATCGAAATGATCCGATTGGATGTAGCGCCAATCGAATTGGGAGTACTGCACTCGGTTCTTTCCGTAAGAAAAGAACTGTGCGTGCGCGGACCCGATAGGCAGCAATAGAGCTGCAAGCAGTAGGAAAACAGACGTTGATTTCATCATAGGGAGTATATCACGATTTTCGTCGAGGGCGTTCGCGTCTCACATCTTGATGTGAGGGAGCCGCCAATTTCAAGTCAACGGTTCTGGAGGCCAAGTTCGTTTCCACAACCGTCACAGTCACTTCATCGCCGAGTTGGAATTTTCGTCCCTTGCGCCGGCCATACAGCATGTGACGTTGGTCATCATACACATAATAGTCGTCTTCCATGGTGCGAACCGGTACCATTCCGTCGCAATAAATGGCTTTCATGTTCACGAACAAGCCTTTTTCGATGACACCAGTGATGACGCCCTCAAAGGTCTCCCCAATCCGCTCTGACAGATATTCCACTTGTTTCTGCTTGACCGATTCTCGTTCGGCGGTCGATGCCATTTTTTCGCGCTCAGAGCAATGCAGACCCAGATCTTCCAATTCCGGATAACGGTACCCTGGAAGCTTGCTCGCATACAATTTCAGCAAGCGGTGCACGACCACATCCGGATAGCGGCGGATCGGACTCGTGAAGTGGGAGTAATGCTTGAATCCAAGTCCGAAGTGACCAATATTTTTCGGCGAATACACCGCTTTGGCCATGGATCGTAGCACCAATTCCTGGATCGCGTTTTGTAAGGGATGTCCCTTGATGTCGGCCAGCAACTGGTTGATCTGCTTCGGATTCACCGTGTCTTCCGTGATCTGGAACTGGATGCCCAACGGACGCACATTCTCCGCGATGTTCAGCAACTTCTCGGCATTCGGCCGGTCGTGTACGCGATAAAAGAACGGAAAGGAATCTTTTCCTTTTTTGGATGAGGCTTCGCGTAACGTTTCCACATGCCAAGCCACGGTTTTGTTCGCCATCAGCATGCATTCTTCCACCAAGCGATGCGCATCAAGACGTTCTTTGACGATCACTTCAAGTGGTTTTCCGGCCGCATCCAGCTTGAATCGGGGTTCAGGTGTGTCCAAATCCACCGATCCCTCACGGAACCGTTTCGCAGTGAGCATTTTGCTGAGGGTATGAAGGTGGCGGATGTCTTCTTCCAACCAGTGCTTTCCTCCATCGATTACTTCCTGAACCTGCTCGTAGGTGAAGCGCTGCACCGATCGGATCACGGTTTCTTCGATCTTGTAACTCACCACTTTTCCTTTCGGGGTGATTTCCATGAAGCAGGAATAGGTGAGCTTGTCTTCATCCGGACGAAGCGAACACACGCCATTACTAAGCGATTCGGGCAACATTGGAATCACACGGTCTACCAGATACACGCTGGTCCCGCGGGCATGAGCTTCGCGGTCGAGCACAGTTTCTTGGCGCAGATAATAGGTCACATCCGCGATATGAACGCCCAATTCATAGTTTCCATCCGCATTCACCGCGATATTCAGGGCATCGTCAAAATCCTTCGCATCGTATGGATCGATGGTGAAAATGCGTTCTTTCCGCATGTCCAAGCGCCGAGCGATTTCCTTATCGGGGATATCCAATGCGATTTTCTCCGCATAGGCTTCCACATCCGCAGGAAAATTCCCTTCGATCTGGTTTTCAGCCAATATGGATAGCATCGTGGCTTCATGTGTTCCGGCTTTGCCCAATACTTGAATCACTTCGGCTTGGGGAAGGGCTTTTGGATGGATCCAATCCAGCAATCGGAAGGTCACATTGTCGCCGTCTTCGGCATTCATGGTCTGGTCGGGATGCACAAAAAACTCGGTATCGGCGATGCCTTCATTCGGTTCGATGTAGCAAACCCCTTTGGCTCGAACCATGGTGCCCACCATCAATCGTCCGCTGCGCTCACGAACTTCGATCACGGCACCTTCGAACCGGCCTTGGTCTTTGCCTAAGATTTTGATGCGGACTTTATCTCCTGGCAATGCCGTCAACATTTTTTTGCGGGGGATGCGGATGTCGTCCGGATATCCGGAGACCGACACGAACCCCACGCCATGCCGGTTCACATCCATGAATCCTTCCAAATGACTTGCCACAGGCGCTTCAGGATCCACTTCGAGACGACGGATTTGTCCGGATGCGTTCAGTTTGATGACTTTCCGTTCCGATAAGGTGAGCAGCATTTTTTGAAGCCGCTTCCGCTCTCTAGGTGCGGTCATTTGCAAGGCTCCGGCAATCAGTTCCTGAGGAACAAAGGTATCCGGGTTATGATCGAGCAACTCCAAAATGAGATGCTCAAGGTCGTTCTGTTTCTTTTTCTTTCCCATAATAATACTTACCGCTGTGCGGTGTTGGTTGAATCAGGATTCGATTGACTGTCACTGCCGAAAAATCGGCGAACCGAACCCCAAATGCGCTGTCTGAATTCGCGCCATGTATTGAATTGAAATGCGGCTTCTAGCCCCACTCCATTGATGCTTTGGACATTCGTCTGATTCTGATTGAGCTCGGCCAAGGTCGGATCTCGACGATGGAAGACTTCAATCGACAATGCCCGATTGATTTGATAGGATACGCCAAAATCGCCTAAACTCGCCCCACCGGTTTGTCCTTGGGCACTTTGGCTGAACTGGCTCTCTCCTCTCAAGATCAAACGATCGTTGAACAGTCGGATGGCCACACCGATGTCGGTTTGATCGAACCCGGAGAAATTGAAGTCCACATCCAGAAAACTCAATCGGGAATTGATGAGGGTATTCACCTGACTGGAGAGCAATTGCCCCAAACCCCGTGTCTGAAGGTTTCCAGTCAACTCACCGTAATCACCAGCCTCGGTTTGGGTCGGTGGCAAGAACCCACCAGTGAACAGTAGACTCGTGGCTTGGATGAGTTTCTGCTCTTCGCTGTTCAAGGTGGTCAATTCCGTTGAATTCTGAGTGATGTCGATCGCGTTCGGAAACTCGAAGTAGAAATCGTTCTGTATCGATTGCAAGGTTCCGGTTATGGACAAAATCAAATCGACCGGAATGCGTTGTGTGGTTCCGTCGGCTTCCAAAGCGCTCACAGGTCGTAAAATCCGGATATCCGGGCGCGACCGGTATGCGGCCAACACGTTCAAACGAGCGTTGTCGGCCGGACCTTCCCAAACGATGGTTCCACCATCACGCAGATCGAACCGCCTCACAAAGATATCACCTGCCACAAAGGTGTAATCCCCTTGATTCACATTAAAGGTTCCGAACACGTTGAATTGCTCATCCTCCATGCGGATCTGCACCGAGCCACTACCCTGCGCATTCAGGATTTCACCCGTGAGCGGATCGAATACCAATTGGACGGTTGAGCCTTGTGGTGCGAAAAACGACAAATTCAGCGTGAACAACTCCACGAAGCGGCTTCCGGATGCCACAACCGGTGCGGCGTTAGGCAACGGCGTCGACGTGGTTGGTACGGCTCGACTCACATATACGCTGTCGAACGATGAAACGAATTCCAGGAATCGGGATTGCTCTTGAACGCTGGTCGCATCCAAAAACGGAATCGCGATACGGGATGCGGCGCTGGTCACGATCTGTCCACGGGTTTGCAAAAACGGAGCGGATGTTCGTCCTGTCAGAGAAATGGTACCTGTACCGGATGCCACGCCATAGAAAGGTACTTCTGGGGTGAAGGTGTTATTCAGGAATTGCAAGTTGGACATCACCATGGTGATGTCAATCTCTTTGTCCGGCTTGAAATCATTGAAATCAAGACGTCCTGTCAGTTGTCCGCGTCCACCAAACCGATCCGTGATCTGGATGTCTTCCAATTCCAGGCCTCTTGTTCGACTCACACGAAAGGGTCCGGACGCCAGATAATCCGTGAACAGGAAATAGGGCACCAACCGAGCTTGTTGGATATCGAAACGAGCATCAAAATCAAACGAGCTGAAGGTTCCGGTAAGCCATCCTTTTCCCTGAACCGACCCTTCGATCGTTTCAAAAAGGTCCGCATTGAACAGATTGATGACCCACAAATCGGCTCGTCTCACATCCAGATTCATCACGAACGTGCTGTCGGCGCGACCTTCCAATTCGGAAGCGTACACATATCCTGAAATATCGATGTCATTCCCGCGGCTACCCGAACGCTTCATTTCTTCGGCGTATTTGGTTGAATCCGTACGGATCAGCAACTGCGTATCGAATCGCCCGAATTGCGGATTCAAGCGGCTGGTAAAGGTCAGATCGCCCATCGGACGTTCATTCAATAGAAACCGATCGACATCGATCCGTCCATTGATGGATGGATCCGCAGCCAAGTCTTTGGTCGAGAACAGGGCGTTCAGGGTGCCCGCGAATTTAAATCGTCCCCCGATCAGATTCGACAATCGACCCAGATTCACGTTCTCCAATTTATAAACCATCGAATCGGCTTTGTTCGAACTCAGTCGACCGGCGATGTCGATGATCTGATCGTCGTTGTACACAAACAGATCGATGACATCGATATTCCCGTTTCTGTCGCGGATGATTTTCGGCTTTCCAGGCGATTCCCAGACGTAATTCTGATTGCTGAACCGGAATTCATCGATGGTCACGGTCAAGCTCGAATCGCCCAATGCGGCGGTCATGGAGTTACGAAGCTGGTTGTTCTGACCGATTCGATTCGCGCGTTGATTCACCTTCAAGGTGTCGTTCAGCAAATAGGTATCGAGCTGATATTCCCGCATTTCGAAATTGCCGACTTTCATCAATCCAGCCGCCAATTGCATGCGGAATTGGGAATATTCATTCAAATCCAACATGTATCGGAATTGGGCTGATACTTGCAGATTCGACCGCTCCGTGCGGATATTGCCCACAATGATACTGTCTCCTCGGATGCCGCCATTGATCAGCAATCGATCGGGTGTGGCATTCACCAACAGATTCACTTCCGACCGACTCGCCAGCGGAGGCAACATCGGCGCATAGGCATTCAACAACCGCAGATCCTTCAATGTGGCTTCCACAGTGATTTGCACATCTTCCAAGTTGGTATTGATCTGTCTGGAGACCATTGAAGCCGGCTCTTGCAAGAGGAATTGCTCCTTGGCTTGGTCGGTCAGCCAACGCGCCCAGTACAAGCCCATCGCACCGAATTGATCGAGCCGGATGTCACCCGAAACGGTCGCATCCGCCATATTGCTGGTGAATCGCAAGGTGCGGATGTCCTGATCCGGCGAATCCAGATCCACATACAACTGATGCGCTTTTTGCTTCACTCCTCCAACCACCGCACGATCCACATCAAAACTGAACGAGCCGTACAGGCTATCTACACGACCGCCACGTAGCGCGAGTTGGTATCGGAGATCCAAGTCGGTCTGAGCCAATCCAGAGCCCGGTAAAAATGCCAGAACATCCACTTTCTTGCCGGATCCCCTCACATCGACTCGAGGCTCGTCTCCACTCAGATTCACCCGGGCCACCAGATCCAGATCCGACTGGAGTGAATGAAGCTCCATCACGAATTCGTACAACTCGCTCTTCCCGTTCATCTCCATGCCCGCGCTGTCGATCCGCACAGCATTGATTTCCGATTCACGGATGTCGATGGATGCGGTTGAGACCAAATGCCGCACATCCGGTCCTGTTGCCGCGATCGTAAAGCTGCCTTGGATGTCCGAAACCGGGAGATCCTCGCGGATGAGCTTCGTATCGATATCCCGGAATGTGCCTCTCGAGTTCAACGTCACGCTGTCTGCCCAATCCATGCGACCGATGTAGGTCAACATCCCGGCATTGGATCGGATGGTGATGTTCGACTCCGATCGAGTCGCATCCCCCGACAACACACCACTCACAGTTGCGCTTGGAAAAGAACCAAGCGACACCCAATCTGCCAAATCATTGGAATTCACGGACGCGTTTCGAAGTCGCACGTCATACACGATCCGATCCCGATCGAGCGGATGCAGTAACGTGGCGTCGGTCTGTATCCGCAAGGCTTTGTAAGCCATGCTGAGTTCACGGATTTCAAATCCATGGCCTGTTCCATTCGCCAAGCCATGAATCTTAACCGGCTCAGACAGGTCCGGAATCGACGCATGGGCCCAAGTCCAGTCTCTCGGTACGATGGTGGACGTGTCCACAACCACTTTCCAAACCGGCAGACTGTCTAAGAACATATCCCCCACCACACCGAACCGAAGCTGGGAATTCGCATGATCCAAACGGATCGCATTGAATTCCAAGAAACGAAGATCCCGATAAAATTGTCCGGAAATCTGAAACGGTTGGTCACTGAAGGATGGAAGATCAAACGTCAGATTCGACACATCCGCAAAGGATTTTTCCGGACCCACTTCCGCAAATGTGTGCAGCTGGATGTTCCGAATATCAAGGGTATCCCAAAGGATATGTGAATTCGCCAAGGTCACATTCGGAAATTCGAAAGTCCAAGTCCCAATCGGACGATCTGCCGCATTCTCTTGTGGAATCGCCGTTCGCGTGAGAGCATCACGCAGCGTCGAATCGGCATTCACATAAAGCTGATCCGCAATGAGGGATCGGATTCGGATGCGGTTCTGACTCACATCCGCATACGAAACAGACAGTTGCAGGCTTTTGAGATGGATGAGCGTGTCGGGATGGGTCACGGTGATGTCGCGAATCACCGCATTCAAGGGCAAGGTGCCAGTAATCGCCCCGATCCGGATCTGTCCGTTATAGGTCTGTTCCAACCATTGGTTTGTCTTGAACGTGATGTACCGTTTGGTGACGTTCATCTGAAGCAAACCGAACCCTAGAACGATCAAAATGACAGACGCAAACAAACCGATCAGAACCACACCTTTGATGGTCTTCCACGTGTAAAAAATCCAGCGTAGGGTACGTTGTTTCATTCTCAAGACGAATGAGCAGCCCGCAGTGCGGAAATCCAGGCTTGCTCGAGTTCTTTTGGCGCGTCCACTTCCTGTATGAACGGCATTCCCGGCCGTTCCACCAATATAAAGCGTATCGACGCACCTTTTATTTTCTTATCCATGTACATGGCTTGGATCAATTCTGGAATTCGAGCCTCCAAACCACTCATATCCAGACGGAACATAGCCTTGTGACGAAGCAGCACGTCCGGATCCACATCCTGTCCGAGCGACTTTCCGAAGTAGGCGGCAGCTAGCATCCCCACATAAACGGCTTCTCCATGCGCGAAGCGGGTGTAGTTCGTAACGGCTTCCAAGGCATGTCCGAACGTGTGTCCATAATTCAGAAACGCACGGATGCCCTGTTCCAATTCATCCTGTTCCACGGTATTCGCTTTGAAGCGAGCGCTTCGCGAAATGATGTCGGTCCAATCAGTGAGCGTCGTGTAATCCGTCTCCAATAAACTCGGGTCGAAAATCATGCCATATTTCAGGATTTCCCCAAGTCCGCAACGGATTTCCCGTGCCGGCAATGTGGACAAAAAATTGGTATCCATCACGATATGGTCGGCTTGATAAAACGCCCCGATCAGATTCTTGCCGGATGGGTGGTTCACGCCGGTTTTTCCACCAATGCTGCTGTCCACCATCGCCAATAAGGTTGTTGGGATGTGGATGAGGGGAAGTCCGCGCAAACAGGCTGACGCAACGAATCCGGCCAAATCACCAACCACGCCACCGCCGATGGCTAAGACAGGGGTTCCACGACGAACGCCACTCCGCAAAAGTCCGTCAATCAATTTTCCAGCCTGCTCCCAGGATTTCGAGGTCTCCCCCGGAGGCACGGTCTGAAGCCGCATCGACAATCCGGTTTCGTGGATGATCGACTCGATCCGTGAGCCGTGCAAACCCCAAACGGTTTCATCGGCAAGGATAGCCACGGACTTGGATTGAACACCCGACAGGATACCCTTCAACGACTGAATACGATTGGAACCCAATACGATAGATGTCGTGTGTTCTCTTGATGTACGAAGGTGGAATCGTTCAGCGTGCATGGGATTTCAATAAGGTAGTCAGACGTTTTGCGGATCGTTGCGGATACCACTTCGGATTCGGTTCGAACGTGATGTGAGCCGTCGAATACAACGGAACGCGGCGCTCATATAGGGCGGATAGGGAGAGTCGCGCGGCTTCCGCATCTTTTCCGACCATCGGACGACGCGAATCGTTCAGCACGCGGCCGAGGATCACGTCAAACCGAGGCTTGATCCAAACCAATACATTCTCCTGCTTCAGTAATTCCGCGTGCTCCACGGAGCGTATGGCGCCTCCACCAAGCGATAGAATTCGATTGGGGACGGATGTCAATTCATTCAGGCAGTCCGATTCCAGTTCCCGGAACCGCGCTTCGCCCCCATCCGCAAAGATCTCAGGAATACTCATACCGGCTCGTTTCACAATCACCGTATCCAGATCCACAAAATCCAAATTCATTTCCTTCGCGCACAAGCGACCCAGTTTGCTTTTTCCAGCACCCATAAATCCGCAGAAAATAAATCTCATCATCCGCCTTGTTCCGGTTTCACCATGAGTACTTCCTCACGATCCACCAACACCAATCCGGGCGGGGCTCCTTTCGGTTTTCTCACATATTTTCGTTGCGTCAAGATAACGGGAACCAAGGAACTTCCCTTCTGTTTGGAGTACCAGGCCGCGATTGCAGCGACCTTTTCGAGCACAGCCATAGGCGGACGCACCGTCCGTTTTTTCATCCTCACGATCACATGACTTCCGGCGCTGCCTCGGGCGTGCATCCAAAGGTCATCTTTGTGGGCCAATCGAAGCATGTCGTCGTTGCTTTGCGCATTCTTCCCGATCCAGATTTCATATCCCGAAATGTCCATGGTCCGGTATGGCACTTTCACCTGGTCGTCGCCACCCGAATCAAATCCGGTCCGGTTCAACACAGACGAATTCGCTTTCACCCATTTCTCCAATTCCGACCCGAATCGGATCGGCTCAAGCACAGTCATTGCCTTATCCACCTCTTCGAATCGAGTTTTCGTTTCAATGAGGCGGGATTTAGCCATCTCCACGGCCGTTCTTGATTCCTTCGCTTTGGCGAAATACCACTCAGCAGATGCGGGAATGCCAGCTCCTTTTTTTAGAGGGATGTCGACCGATTCACCATCCTTCATCCAATCCTCAACGGTGAGAGTCTCCTGGTCCGATGGGAGCTTTTCATGTGCCCTCGACATCAACAAATGCCCATACCGTTCATAGGTGGCGGCGCGATCCAGTCCTGCGGGATGCGCGGAAAGCTGATCGATCATGTGGGCGAGTCCGCCGCGCAATTTCGTCAGGCGGTCGGTAAGCGAGCGTTTCCTCTGCTCGAACGTGCGGTCGTGAACATGCGCAAAGAACACATCCCGAACACCTTCATTGATGTCGGAGTAGGTTTTGAGTCGCACACCCGGCAGAAACTCCTCCCCCGCCAAACTGAATCCATATCCGTCTATCCAGCTCGGCTGCGGACGATGTACGATCTGCTCAAGCGCCTCCATCCCCACCTTCCTCGGCATCAGGCTCGTCGGCTTCGCCGCCGGAACCGGCTCGGGCGCCGGCTTCCCAGCCCACAACGGGTTCCGCTTGAACGATTCGGCAATAACTCCCTCCCTCACATGAAACGCATTGGCCTTCGACGTATAACATTGCAAGAGGAGCACCTCGCCCGAGTCCATGAACACACTCATCAAGCGGTCATTCTCGGCTAACTGGATGCGCGCCACGCGCTGACCATTCATCCCACTAAAAAACGTTTTCACGTTCGAGCTCGGGGCGTCGCGGTAGGGTGACAAAAATACCGCTGTAGCCGCCGGATCCGTGGAAAACATCAGCTGCTTGGGCTCGTTACCCACCAGAAATCGGATCTCCAAAAGGTGCTTACGGACGGTGATAGCGCTAACAAATTCCGCCCCCTGCAAGTTTCCCTTGAGAGAGTCAACCAAATGCAGTAACGTGTAGAAGTTGTTCATTTTAGCCGGACAGGTTCAGCAATCAACCTATGAAGTATCCTATATTTAATTCGTTCATCAAGCATATTCAGAATGAGTTGCAACGACGCAACATCCGCACCGAAACCTTCACCCAATGGAATGAGTCGGTCTTGAACGCAACGGGTTTGGAACTCGGTATCCCGTTGTCGGATCATTCCAAACTGGTCAAGCTCGCCACCATCCATTTCGATTGGGATGTGTTCCGTGAAGGTACGCTTGCCGGACAACTTCCCGGCATGGACAAACACCCGTTGCTCAAGAAAAACAGGCCACATGCCACCCTCGTCGAGCCCGGAATGGATGTGGAGGTGACCTGGCAATTCGATGTGAGCGCGTTCATGGGCCTCAGAAACCGTGTGGAAGCCTCTAGCAACTGGATGGAAGGGTTTACCCGGCGCTTGCAGGAAACCTATCCGCACGACGAAGCCATCACCCGTTGGCATGTGGAAATCGAAGGCGATGAGAACGGCCGCTATTTGGCGGTGATGAGTCTGATTACCTATCTCACGGTCCAATTCGACCACGTGAAGGATTTGAACGAAGTGCATAATGTCTCCACTAGGGCTCTTCAACGCATCCTGATCCGAACCAACCGCATTCTTCAAATGGCCGACGAAGTGGCCATCAAAGCCGCATAAACAAAAAAGCCCGCTGTAGCGGGCTTTTTCACTTAAGAAGACTTCTTCTTATGCCGATTTTTTCTCAGGCGCTTTTTGCGCTTGTGCTTCGAAATCTTGGCGCGCTTACGTTTCTTTCCGCTTGGCATGCTGATACCTTTGTTAGGGTTAAAGACAGGCAATATACGCAGGTTTGCCTATTCAGGAAATCCCTTTCTGCACAGCCTGACGGAACTCTTTGGAAATCTTCAATACCGGAACCGATTGGGCCGGAACGATTACTTCCTGATTCGTTTTTGGGTTTCGTGCCACGCGTTGGGCGCGTTCCACGAGTTTGAAGCTGCCGAAACCGCGCAATTCGATCGTTTCGCCTTTTTTGACGGATTCGATCACGGTTTCAAGAAATCCCTTCACTACCGCTTCCGTTTCGATCTTGGAGATCCCTGTTGAGGTAGAAATGATGTCTACGATGTCTGCTTTCGTCATGATGATGGACTTGTAGTATGTTCTGTGTGAGCAAGATAACTCCCTCCTTGCGATTTTCGTTCGTATCTATTTGTGCCCCATTTTTAGTACCTTCGCTATCATTTCAGCTGAACCAAAGGAAAACGAATGCAGATATTTGAACAGGTCGTCTCATTTTTGAACGGCATCATTTGGAATACACCAAGTGTGTTCCCGATGATGATCGCCCTCCTCCTCGGATACGGGATCTTCATCACCCTCCGCCTCGGGTTCATCCAGATACGTCAGTTCAAGCACGGCTTGAGAGTGGTGAGCGGATACTACGACGATCCGAACGATGTCGGCGATGTGAATCACTATCAAGCATTAAGCACGGCTCTTTCGGCTACAGTCGGAATCGGTAACATCGCAGGGGTGGCCATCGCCATCCACTATGGCGGACCCGGAGCCATTTTTTGGATGTGGATCACCGCCGCACTCGGAATGGCTGTCAAGTATTCCGAATGTACGCTGGCGGTACATTACCGGAATACGAATCCAGATGGATCCGTCTCAGGCGGACCGATGTATTACATCGAAAAAGGACTCGGACCCAATTGGAAGTGGTTGGCCATCCTCTTCGCCATTTCTGCTGTCGTATGTTCATTCCTGACTGGGAATGCGGTTCAGGCCAATACCGTTGCCGACACCGTTCAAACCACGTTCTTCATTCCGACGTGGGTCACCGGACTGATTACCGCCGCCATCGTCGCTTTTGTGATCTTGGGCGGAATCAAGCGGATTGGAAGTGTCACCGCCCGCCTCACGCCTCTCATGGCGGTATTGTATGTGTTCGGCGCCTTGGTCATCCTCTTTTTGAACTACGACCAAATCCTTCCGTCCTTCGGACTGATCTTCACCTCTGCCTTCAACCCGGTTGCAGGTGCATATGGTGTTGGCTCAGGTGCCATCATCACCACCATGGTATGGGGCATCAAACGCGGCTTGTTCTCCAATGAAGCCGGACAAGGATCTGCGCCGATCGCCCATGCCGCGGCCCGTACCGACGAGCCCGTGCGTGAAGGCGTTGTAGCCCTGCTCGAACCGTTCATCGACACCTTGATGATCTGCACGATGACCGGCCTCGTGATCATCATCACTGGCGTGTGGGACGACAAACACAGCGCACAGATTCCACTTGGTTCTACCGACAATCGAACCGAATTGGTGGAAGGAACCCGGCTCATGGTCGAAAACGGCATCCCATCCAACGGTCAATTCATCCGATATGATTTCTCGGTAGACACGTTGTATATCGATGCGGCTCTTGCAGTTCCATTCACAGGTGAGGTGGTGTTCAATGAAGGCCGCCGCATGGCAGTTGACGGGACCGGAACCGAATACACCAATCTTTATGGAAATGCGATCGAGAACGGAGCCAGCCTCACGTCCTATGCGTTCGAGCGTGGCCTGTCTCCATTGTTCAATGGCGGACGCTACCTCGTCACCATTTGCGTGATCTTGTTCGGCATCTCCACCGCGATCAGCTGGAGCTATTACGGCGATCGATCCATTCAGTACCTAGCCGGTGACAGATCCATCGTCTATTATCGTGTGGTGTATGTTGCGATGCATTTTATCGGCGCCGTCCTCAGCCTAACACTTGTCTGGTCGATCGGCGACATCATGCTGGGAATGATGACGATTCCGAACTTGATCGCCCTCTTCATGCTCTCTGGAGTGGTCACCAAACTGACGAAGGATTATTTCAGTCGCACACAGGATTAATCCATGAGTGAGTTCAAGAATCTGACGGTGGTCGAGCATCCCGTGGTGGCACGGGATCTCACCACCTTGCGGGATAAGACGACACCCAGCGCGGCGTTTCGACCGGCGCTGAACCGCATTGCTACGATTCTCGCTTATCACGCCTTGGATCACCTTCCGTTGTTGGATATCCGCGTTGAAACCCCCATCACCACGACCAAAGGTCACATCATCGATACTCAGTTGGTCGTGGTTCCGATTTTGAGAGCCGGTTTGGGGATGGTCGAACCGATCACGCAGTTCATCCCAGATGTGAAAATCGGTCATCTGGGCATCTACCGCGATAAAGTGACACATAAACCGATCGATTATTACGTTAATCTCCCATCCGGGCTTGAGAAATCTGTCGTGTTGCTTGTCGATCCCATGTT
>CAYPOI010000002.1:0-18056 GCA_964412365.1 uncultured Chitinophagales bacterium
ATCAATCGCGGCGTCGAACTTCAGAGCGAAGTGGCCGACCATGAACGCGCTATCATCCTAGATCAGGTGACGAATGGCCTGGCGGTGCGGATGGCGGTGTTGTATCTGTTGAGCGGTGGGATGAGGGTGTAAGGGATCCGTCTCTTCAGGACGAATGCTTCCCCAGTTCCGACTCGAACATCCGTGTGCTCGTTTCCCAATCGTATTGATGCAGTCGCTGTATAGCGGCGGTGTTTAATCGGTTTCGAAGTTGTGGATCCCGTATCAATCGCAAAAGATTGATTGCCATTTCGCCCGGATGTTTCACTTTTGAAACCAATGCGGTTACCTCATGCGTGGCAAGCTCGGAATAACCTCCGATATCGCTTGCGCAGATTGCCGCGCCACATAAGGAGGCTTCGCATGGAGGTAGTGCCCATCCCTCCAACCAGCTTGCCGCTAAAAATACAGACGATTCATTGAAAAGTCGTCTGAGTGTGACCCTATCTGGTTCCTGATGGTATGTCACCCAATCGGGCAGATTTGCAGGTTGCGCGAACGCGCCAAAAACCAGCAATTGAATATCCGGAATGTCCTTTCTTGCTTCCAAAACCGCATTGAACGCATCTTCAAATCCTTTTTTTGGATCGGGATGGTATAATGTCATTACGGTGGTAGGCTTCCGCTCTGACAACGGAATGTCCAATCCGAATTCATTCAAATCATATCCGTTAGGGATTTTGACTATCGGGTGGTCGCAGCCGCTATTCTTGATTTCTTGAATGATCCAATCGGCGATGGCAATTTTATGCAATGGAAGATTCCATGTTTTGCAGACTCGTTCAGCGAATGCATCGTCGAACAAGGATTCCACACTTTGTAGGAAATAGTATTTCCGACCTTTGCTTTCGGGTAAAACAGCAATCCACTCTGCAGTTTGCCAAGCTGTGGCTACGATCGCGTCGGCCGTGGGGAAAGCATCATTAGAAGGTCTGAACGTCGCGTGAATGTGAATATCTTTGTGCAGTGGGAACCAATTGGGGCGATATGTACCGCGCAAACCGAAATACATGAGTCGGTTCAAGATCCATGAACGTAGTCGCAATTCCAGGCTTGGTCCGGGGTAGGTGGCCAATACATGAACGATATGAATCGTATGTCCCAGGGCATGGAGCCTGTTCGCATATTCGTATACAATCCGAAATCCTCCCATCGGAATATTCGCAGCGCGGGGAAGGACAAAAGTGATTGTCATTTGAATTGGATTTTGTGTCCCAGTTTGTGACTTTCTCTGATGAATAAAATCAGAAGGAAAATTTCAGCGACCAAGAAATTCACTGCGGCACCAAGTTCATAGAAAAATGGGATCAAGAGGATACTTCCAAGAAATGCGATAAGCGAGGTCTTGGCCAATGACATCATCATTTGGCGGTCTGCTCCTACGCTAAGTAAAATTTGTGTCCCATAGATGTTATCCAGGAATACAGAGAGTGGTAAAATTGACATGACTCGTATCAACAAAACGATGATCGCGTCGTCTTGACCCACCATCAGAAAGACGATGTGGGGCGAAAGAATGAAAACGGAGACTGAAACCAGTGCCATGAACAAGCCACCATACAGGAAAATTCGTTTTAAAAAAAGTAGCGCCTCCTGTGTTCCTTTCACAAACAATTGATTGACATGCGGATAGATACTAACACTTATAGGGATGGATAATCCGATTGCAGCCTTAATCAGTCGTTCTGCGACACCATATCTGCCAACGGCTTCAAATGATCCGAAAAAGCTCAATATCAGAACATTCGTATTGAGAAAAAAAGTAGTGGATATTTGAGATAAGAACACATGCCATCCACTCTCAAGTTGAAATCTAAAATCATGATAACTGGGAATTTTCCATGTAAAGGAATGGAAACGTTTCATGACCAAAATGGCGAACAATCCGATGGCGAGACCTGAGCCAGATTGCAGGAAAATGGCTACGACAATATCACCCGGATCTTGAACAAAATAAAAGAGAAGGATTAAAAATGCGACACGACCAATAAGCGTTAATATGGTGATCCATTCAAGTTTTTGAATTCCTTGAAAAAACCAGGTTGGAAATAGAATGGTTCCAAGAATGGCAGATGAAGCGGCAAACAGTTCCAACCGGTATAATGCCGCAAACGGTATCAGTAAGGTTGCGATGGCGAGTATAAGAAACGAAGCAAGCCCGAGACAGAGTTTAACTGCTTAAACATTTGAAATGATATCTGAAATATCTGAATTCGTTGCCAATCGAACGGAAATGGCTTTCGTCGCAGATAAATTGAAGCCATAATCCGTCACAAGGGTAAAATAAAAGATGACGGATTGAACCATGACGAGCAAGCCATAACCTTCGATTCCGAGCACACGAGTCAGATAAGGCAAAGAAAGTAGAGGAATCAAGTATAAGGAGCCTTGCAAAACGGCCAGTGAAAGCAGGTTCCTCACCCATCCTTTATTTATTCCCATGCTTTCAATATATGGTAGACACTTGGTTTAGTTCGATGTCCGCTTGTAGCATGTTTTGGTGTTTCAGAATCAACCGGGCTTGCGGAAATGGAACATCCCACATCCGAACGTCATGGAATCCATGAATTCGATGACGGGTTTTTCAATAACGGTGATCTGATCGGTGATGCAGGCGTGATCCACTAACTCCAAACCTTCGAAGTATTGAAGGATTTGAGTGGCCGAATGAACCCGATGGGCATTGAAGCAAATCCTGGGTTTTCCGATCGGAAGCGAGAAATAGATGCTTCCACCTGGTTTCAGAACGCGCTTCAATTCTTGTATGGCGTTGATGCTGCCCATCGGATCGATGGGATCTCCATAACGGCCCAACCCGATGTGCTCGGTCACATGCAAGCAGGAAAGCGAGGGAATGCTGTCGGATGGATATGGCATATCCAAAATCGATCCTTTCACGCAGGTGAAGTTTGGCAGATCGACGATGATGGGACGGATATCCACAAACGTCACCTTCTTCAAGGTGCTCAGCAAGCTTACCACATCCAGTCCCGATCCCACATCCACATGGGCCTCATGTTCCGAATGTGCGATGCGTCGGAACATCCACGTGTTCATATAAAAGTAGTGGGAATCGAAGGGGGCGACATCCACCTTATCCGTCAGTATCGGATATGAATCACGAAACCGTAACGGCATATCGGTGCCCATCGACCGGAATCGGAAATAATCGCGGGTGTACCAGAAATACCCTTTCACCGCATGAAAAAAGCGGATCGGGTCGAAAATCGGGCTGATCCAGCGATAAGCCAGATATGCGATATTCTTGATGGGGGAGTTGAAGGTTCTCATGCTGGATTCGATTTCATATCAGATAACGTCATTTCGGTGATCAGCTCTTCGAAGGTGTGGGTCGGCTCCCATCCCAATAGGGTTTTCGCTTTCGTGGCATCGCCGATCAACAGATCCACTTCGGCCGGACGAAAGTACTTCGGGTCCACTTCAATCAACACATCACCGGTTTTTTTGGAAATGCCTTTTTCGTCTACTCCGCTGCCTGTCCATTCCAGCGGGATGCCGGCTGTGGTGAACGCGATGTCGCACATATGCCGGACGCTGTTCGTCACTCCGGTCGCCAGCACGAAATCATCGGGTTGGTCATGCTGCATCATCCGCCACATGCCTTCGACATAATCTTTGGCATGTCCCCAATCGCGCTTGGCATCGAGGTTCCCGAGGAAGAGCTTGGTTTCGAGCCCGGCCGCGATGCGTGCCGCGGCTCGAGTCACCTTTCTGGTCACGAAGGTCTCGCCACGGATCGGAGATTCGTGATTGAACAGGATTCCGTTACACGTGAACATCCCATAGGCTTCACGATAGTTCACGGTGATCCAATAGGCATACAATTTGGCCACTCCATAGGGCGAGCGCGGGTAGAACGGCGTGGTTTCCTTCTGCGGAATCTCCTGCACCAAGCCATACAATTCGCTGGTGGAGGCTTGATAAAACTTGGTTTTTTCGGTCAATCCAAGAATCCGGATCGCTTCGAGAAGGCGCAAGGTTCCGATGCCATCGGCATTGGCCGTGTATTCCGGCGTTTCGAAGGAAACCATCACATGGCTCTGAGCCGCCAAGTTATAGATCTCATCGGGTTGCGTGTCTTGAATGATGCGGATCAAGTTCGTGGAATCGGTGAGGTCGCCATAATGCATGAAAAACGGCAATCCCTTGAAATGGGGATCCGTGTACAGATGATCCACTCGTTGCGTGTTGAAGGAGCTCGCACGACGCTTGATTCCATGCACCGTATAGCCTTTGTTCAATAGCAGTTCGGCCAAGTAAGCGCCGTCTTGACCCGTGATCCCCGTGATAAGTGCGGTTTTACCCATGGATTTTGACTTCCTTCATGTCGGTCTGATGCGTTTTGAACCACTCGTAGGTGTCGCGGATCCCATCGTTCAGCTTAATCTCCGCTGACCACCCCAAGGCTTTCAGGCGGTCCACATTCATCAGTTTACGAGGGGTGCCATCGGGCTTCGACGCATCCCATTCAATGGTTCCGGAAAATCCGGTGATGCGGGCGATGGTTTCGGCCAACTCGCAGATGGTCAGATCCGTCCCGGTTCCCACATTGTATAAGGTTTCGGGAAGGTCGCGACTCATGGCAAATTCCACCGCCGCGGCTAAATCATCCACATGAAGGAATTCCCTCATCGGCGATCCGCTTCCCCATAAGGTGACATTTCCATCAGGTAAGGCATCATGGAATTTCCGGATCATGGCTGGCATCACATGACTCGTTCCGAGATCGAAATTATCATACGGGCCATATAAGTTGGTCGGCATCAGGCTCACATACTTCCGACCATATTGTTTGCGAAGCGCCTCGATCATCTTCACACCGGCGATTTTTGCGATGGCATACCATTCATTCGTCGGTTCCAGCGGACCGGTCAGCAAACTGTCTTCGGTTAGTGGCTGTGACGCGAGTTTTGGGTAGATGCAGGAGCTTCCCAAAAAAATCACTTGCTCCACATCCTGCTCATGAGACGCTTGGATGAGGTTCGTTTCAATGGCCAGATTCTCATACAAGAAATTCCACGGATAGGTGGCATTCGCCATGATTCCACCGACTCGAGCCGCCGCGATGATCACCACATCCGGACGATTCGCCGCGATCCATTCCCGAGTGGCACGTTGGTCCGTGAGATCCAATTCCGCTCGGGATGCGGTCAATACATGCGTGTAGCCTTGTGCTCGGAAACGGCGTTCGATGGCTGAACCCACCATCCCGCGCGAACCTGCTATGAATATGCGTCTGTCTTTCATAAGGGCTCAAAGATGCGATGATTCTCGGTCAATTCCCGCAGAATTTTAGGCCAGGTGAAGTCATTCTTCACCAATCGGATGGCTCGGAGAACCGATGAGTTGTCGTGATCGGGATTCAAAAGGTGAAGCAGCAGCGTAGATAAACTCCTTGTTTCGAAATCGAACGCATACCCGATGCCGAACCGCTTCACCAAATCGCCGCGCTCGCCGAAATCGCTCACGATGGGGATGCACTCGTATTGAAGCGCATCAATCAGTGGTCCGCTGTTGCTCTTGTTGTACGCCTTGTATGGAATGAAAATGTATTCGGATCGGGAGAAAAACGTGGCCCATTCCTCATCCGGAATGAATCGAAGATGGGTCTCGACTCGGTGTTCCGGGATTCCTGCATCTCGAATCATGGTATGGATTTGTTCGGCGGTATAATCGAATGGTCGACCCGCGATGATCAGCCTCCATTCCGATTCCAAATGCTTCGCCAAGCTGGCCAAGACCAGTTCCAAATTCTTGTCATTCCGGATGATGCCCGCAAACAAAAACGTCCTTGGTTCTTTAGGCGTCGTCATGTTGCCGGGTGTCGTTCCCCAAGTGGATGCGACCACCGTCGGTGCTCCGATGCCCGTGTACTGCTCTAGCGCTTCGGCGATGTACGCCCCATTGGCGATGATGCGGACATTCGGTCTCGCCAACAGTCTTCTGAACAGAACTTTTGTGAGTTTGCGATACAAATGGAGTACCAATGAATCGGATCGATCCACCTCGAAATTTCCCGCGTGCTGATGCAGGACAATGGATATCGTTCTGACTTTTCTCGGATTCATCCACATCGCGACAGATAACGCCACGATCTCGAAATCTTGGATGTATATCACCGGAATCTTCCGGTCGGATGCGAGTCGAAATGCTTGTGAGAATCCTCGGATGGTGCCCAGAATGCGCGTGAACTTGCCTTTTGCCGAATTCACGAAGTAGTCGGTGTCGGGTTTGCTTTCCGGTTCGGCAGAATAACCGACCAACCCCGTGACCTCATACCCCGATTCAATAAGATGCGCGCGCCACAAGTCGAAGAAGAATCGGAAATGTCCGATCACATCGGCATAGGGCTGAAAAAGAAGGATGTTGCGACTCATGAGCGCAGGGATCGAATAAAATCGGATAACGTGTTGGCTCGGCTTTTCCAAGTGAAATCGGCTTTGGCCATGTTCAAGGAGGCATCGGCATAGGATTGGCGCAGGTCCGGCGAATCAAGCAAGGATCGGATGTGATCCGCAAACGCGCCAGGTTCGTTTGCGACTGATAGATGGACGCCGGATTCTACCGCGATGCCTTCCGCGCCAAATGGGGTCGTGACGATCGGGATGCCGCTGGCCATGGCCTCCACGATTTTGATTTTCACACCGCCACCGCTCAGCAATGGCGCGATAAACACAGCTGAAGATTGACGAAAGGGCTCGGTTTCAGGCACGAACCCATGCAATATGATCTTCGGATCGGCTTTGAGCGCGGTTTCGAGCTCGCTCGGGAGTCCGCCGCCTACGATGTCGAGTGTGACATCGGGGTGACTCTCACGCAGCGATGGCCATATGTTCTGATGGAACCACGATAGGCCGATGTGATTGGGAGTCCAAGCCCAGTTCGCGATCGCGAGCAGCGATGGGGTTCTTTCGGAAGCCGGTGTGATGGGATGCGGGATGTGGCAACCTGGGGCGATGGTGACGCAGCGCAGGTCGGGGATGTGTTTGCGGAAGGTGTCGGCGTCGGAGTCGGAGATGGCCGTGGTACCGTCGGCACGGCGCATGGAATCGAGCTCGAAGCGTTTCATGAACGCGGCTTGGCGCCGGTAGAACCATGCGACAAAGGGGTTTCGCGCGGCATCGGCATTGCGTACCAATACCTCGAATTCCACATTCGATTCGCGCAAAACAATCGGAGTGTTTGGAAACGCGGCACGGAATCGGGACATGTACGTCGCCGCATGGATGCCTTCAATCAGGATCGCATCAAACACTCGTCCTTCGAGTTGCTTCAGCAATTGAGATAGGGGTTCATCCCGCATCCGATGCTGGACCGAGATCGGTTGACGTGTGAGGATGGATCGAATCGCTGCCCAGGGTGAATACGGTTTGAACAATCCATCCGTGGTGATGTGGGTGGCGAAGGTGGCGATATCGTCTGGATCTTGTGGATGAAACCGAGATGAAAACGTGGCCATGGTAATGGTATGGCCCGCATCCGCCAATGAACGAATCGTACGGTATACATAAATGGCCCCGCCATCGGTAGGTGGGGACGGAATTCGTGGGACAAAGACGAGCAAGTCCAACGCAGAATCAGGTGCGGTGCGATCATTCATCAAGTGTCAAAGATGCGACGAATACGGGTCAATTCCATGTGCTTTATTGGTTATTGCAGTCAATATTCGTACCATTTGGAACCGGTTGAGTAGCTAGTAAAGGTGTTTTTCAGACAACTTCCATACACTCACGGAGAGCATTTACACATCCACCTTCAACAGTCTACATGACGTCTGAATCACCACGAGTGTCTGTGATCATACCGGCGCTCAATGAAGCGAATCACATCAGACAGGTTATTGATGCGTTCCGAAACGGCACCTATTCGAATGTGATTGAAATTTTGGTGGCGGATGGAGGAAGTACCGATGGCACTCAGCAGATTGTCGGCGACATTCAATCAACCGATCCCCGCGTTCAGCTGATTCATAATCCCGATCGGGTTCAATCCGCTGCACTGAACCGGATGATTCCGGTCGCTAAAGGGGATGTGTTGGTACGAGCGGATGCCCATTGCATTTATTCCGAGAATTATATTGAGCAATGCGTTCGGGTCATGCGCGAAACCGGATGCGTGAGCGTTGGTGGGGCACAGCGGTTCGTGGCACAAAATCATGTTCAAACGGGTATCGCACTTGCCGTTCGGACCTTCGTGGGAAGCGGGTATGCCAAATACCGCGATGAAACCTACTCCGGTACCGCTGAAACCGTGTTCTTGGGTTGTTTTCGAAAAGACGTGTTCGAAAAAGTGGGTCTCTTTCGGACGGATGTCCACCCGAATGAAGACACCGAAATGAATTTGCGGATCTTGAACGCGTTTCCGGATGGGATTTATGTGAGCGAATCCATCCGTGTATGGTATTTCTCTCGTTCGTCTCTGTCCGCTTTATGGAAGCAATACTACAAGTACGGTGAAGGGGTCGTCAAAACAGGACTCATCCATGGGATTCCACACGGTCGCCGTGCGTCGATTCCATTCAAATGCCTAGCAATCACCATTCTTGGGACATTGTTCGAGTGGCTTGTTTTTGGAACGGCCTATTTTGTGTCGATTGCGATACCGATGCTGTTCGCCATCATCCTTGTTTCGAGCATTCAGATTGTGATCAAAACGAGAACTATTTTTGACACCGACATCTGGAAGTCAGAAACACCCAGTCCAAGGGTGGTCTCGCGAGTGTTTTGGACGGCCACCACGGCTATCGTATTGAACACGGCTCATGCGATCGGATTCGCATCGAAATGGATGTCACAACGGTTCGTCAAGAACGGATTGAAGAGATGAGACGCCGAAGCTGGTCGATTCGAAATAAACCGAAAGTGAGCAAAATCACCGCCATACCCGTCGCTTGACCAAGTATCGAAAGGATAGCATTGGATGTCGGAATGAAGGCTGCCAGAGCAAATCCGAAGATGGCGGCGACCAAAACTAGGCCATACCCGCTGTAAATTCGCCAGGCGTGAGTGCTTCGATAGGCGATCATCGTCAGGATGGTGTTATACAAAACCTCATGCCCAACATACACCAAAACCACCCCGATAAGTCCATAATGTGGCATGACTAGCAAAAGAGCTGCGATTTGACTGGCCAGCATCACCAAAAGAATACGGGATAGAATGCTTTCTCGTCCGGAAGCGATGATCAGTTTTGTGGTGATCGTATTCATTGAAAACAGTACAATCGTGGAAAACGTGATGGCGATCTCTAATGACGCAACGGCAAAATCCGCACCCAAAATCAAATCGATGATGAACCGGTGATGTGCGAGTAAAATGCTGCTGGCGAACACCGTGACCGCAAACAGGAAAACGGCGGGAAATCGGACGATATCGGTCAATGCATCCCGGTTATGGATGGTGGTGCATATTCGAGGATAAAGTGGTTCAGAGATGATGGTTGGTAGTAATGCGAACGAATCAAAGAGTCGGATGCCGCTATTGAAACGACCGATATCCGCCTTACCCATACCGGCACCATATAAAACGATGGTGCCGATCCGAGTGAAGAGTACGCTTAATGCATTGTATAATCCGATGGAAACCGATGTTCGGATATGGGCGAATGCCACGCGGAAGTGGGGGATGGAGACGTGATGCTGACTTCTACGTGTCAAAGTTAGCCAATCGAACGTGAGGACGATACCGTATGCGAGTACATACGCGGCCATATACCAGATCACATCTCCTGATATCCACAGGGATATGGAGGCAAATAGAATGATAAACCCACGTTCTACGACAATGGACCGGCCTTCGAGGTCAAACCACACGCGGCCTCTGTAAATATGCCTCATGAACATCAGAATGGCTTGCATCGCAGAAATCGGAATAGCGAGCCGCACAAGCGATCCCACCTCCTGTTTGAGCCAAAAGGAACCCAGAAAAGCGAGCAGACCACAAGAAGCGATAACCAGGAGCTTGGCGAAGAATCCGTTATCGACCAATCGATGGTGTTCTTCGGGGTTCATAGCCAAGGTTTTCATCGTGCTCACATCCACTCCGGATTCGAAAACGATGAACAAAATTGAAACCATGACGGTTGCCAGAGCAAACAAACCGAAGTCTTCAGGACCCAGAATCCGGGCACTCACGATAATGAATACAAACCATAGCGGTTTAATTAGCGCGTTCGCCGTGAACAATCGAAGACTGTCTTTGATGAGGTCCTGGTTCAAACCGATTCAAATTTCGATTCCTGTTTGATCAACATGGAAAGGATACCTCCCACGACGACCATCAGGAAAATCCCTTCAAAGAATAGAAAAACAGGGGTCACCAAATTGATCAGTAAAGCCGTAGTGAAATAACAGAAACTAGCCATGGAGAATGCCTTGACCCAGGGTATTGACGCCATATGGAACAGTTTCAGGCTGTTTTTAATCAGCCATCCGAAAATGGCCACAAACAGAGCAAGACCAACCAGACCGAATTTGAAATAAACGGCGAGGTATCCGTTATGAATGAAAGAAGATGGGTTTTTCGTGTGGCCAAATAATACATCGTAGCGGATGTAATCGACACCGTGCCCATACCCAAGAATCGGATTTCGTTTGATGTATTCCCACACGACCTGGGTCTCATGAAATCGGTCAACAAACGAAACATCCAACGTGTTGGATGAAAGGAAACGAAATCGAATTTGAATCACTTCCCAAGCGAAGAGAATCAAATCTTGAAAGAAAACGAGAGCAATGAGGATAGCACTTGCTGCGGTGACGGTCAATATCATGGAGGTCTTGATCCTGACGTGCCGATCACCAAATACGATCGCCATGCCCATTCCGAAGGCGAATCCGATCCAAACACTTCGGGTCAACGTGACCAAAAGACCGATTACACACAAGATAAACAGGGACAAATGAAACGCCCGAACCCGTTTGGAAGCCAGATAGATGAAAAGAAAAAAGCTTAAAAAAGCGCCAAACAATAGAACGTTTTCATTGCCTGCGCCCCGAATCACTCCAAACTCCCAATCAGCTGTCGCCCGAATTAGTTTGATGTAATAATCATAGAATGACCGGCCGATGGTGTAAGCCAGAATCGCATAGCTGATGGTCACAAACGTTGTTAAAAAGCCTGGCAGCTTGCTGTTATCCCGTATAAAAAGATAGAACAGTAGTGGCGAATAGAAATAGGCGAATTCCTGAATGGATCGAAATAAGTTACCCCCAAAAAAGTATCCGGTGCCGATATGGAATACAGAGAGGATGAATAAAAAGAGGAGTAGTTTGTCAAGATTCGATTCAAACGTGAGCTTCAGTCGCAAAATGTCGGGTAGAACAACTCGAAGGATGAATAGAAGTGTGAAGAAATAGTAGCTGAATTCGAATATGTCGAATCCGGTTTCATTGTAAATCACAAAGACGACCGTCGCGTAGGATGCGAAGAAGAAGATTCGTCTATCAAACCGGAATGTGAACAAGAACAGGAATGTGCCTGCCAAAATATGGAGGGCATGAAACATCGACATGCTGACCCCGACCAACAGGGATGAGGATCCGATTACGCCGATTCCGAGCCAGTCAACTGCGCGTAATCGATTTGGATCAGTTGTCATACGGGGGGCGGAAAAGCGTCACAAACGCATCCCGATTTGCCAGATAGGTATATCGGGCCATGAAAAAGAAAAATGATAGCACAAACGTACTCAGTGCGGTGGCCAATACAATCAAGGCTCGGAAGGGGCGGTCTTTTTTGTATGGCACTTGTGGAGCATCAATCACTGAAACGATCGGGATCTGTTTCACTTCCTCTAACCTGGCTTGTTCGTACATGGGGACAATGAATTTCATGAGCTCTGTCTGAATTTCGATATTCATTTGGAGGTCATAGTAATCGATTGCGATGTCAGGAAGAGTTTCGAGATTCAGCATCACTCGATTTGGATCGTCTTTTCGCAGGACGTCTTGGATGGATTTGTCCATCAGGTCTTTTTGCAATTTCAGTTGAAGCACTTGAGGATGCGACTCATCGAACGTCCGTCTTAAGAACTCATATTCTGCATCAATCTCAAATTTCCGTGAGTATAACTGGCTCACAGCACTGAAATACCCTTTGGTTTGTTCGGTCAATTCAAAGATGCCATGCTCCCTCTGGAAATCAGCTACCGCCAAGCGGAGTGAATCAACTTCATGCAAGCCTCTTCGATAGCGCCCTTCAATGAACGTGCGGTATTCTCGGGCTTCCGAGGTGGCGATTTCCTGACTCTTCCGACTCAGAACATCAACGTAGTAATCTGCCATGTCTTTGGCTCTCTGAGGATCCTTATCCCAAACATCAATGATGAAATTGCCTTCGATGGTGCCTCTGAACGAGGTGTTTTTGCGAAGATCACCGATTGTGGACTGTATCGGCCACTGTTCACCTTCGTTTTCATAATATCGAATCAGGTCGAAGCGCTCCATCACATCTTGGTTGACCGATTCGCTTAACAAAATCACGTAATAACGGTCGAATGTCGTTTTGCTGCCACCACCGATCAACGAACCGGCAAGAGACCCGATTCGGCCCCCTATTAGTGCTTCCAATCCCATTGAACGCTGCTGAGTGGGAAACAGACTTGCCGTGGATCGGTACTCGTTCGGCATGAATAGGACACTAATGACCGCCACAACAGCAGAAATCAACGACACACCAAGAATCACTTTCCATTTGGAAATCAAGTAACGGATGTAATGAGAGACGTCTGGACTTATGAACTTCGGAGTCATGTGTGTACTTATCTTGAGAAAAGAATGGCGGTTGTGATGATGCTTGTTATGGTCGCAACGGTGCTTAACATCAACGCATAATTGTTGTTGCGTTGTTGGGCTTGAAGCAGCTCGAATTGACGTTTCGACTGCACATTGTCGTATGGAACTCGGTCTACGAAGATCATGTCGCCTGGCTCAATGACTGCATCATCGGCCTTGTGCCAAGTTCGGCTGCCCGCTTTGATGATGAATACTCGCTCGGTTTCGGCAGCCAATGCCGTTCCACCCGCTTTGGTGATATAATCGGTGGCTTTAGCACCAGATTGATGTGCATAGTATCCGGTGAGGTTCACTTGTCCAAACACAAAAACGGTGTTCTTGTTTCTGGGAACAAACAGCCGGTCGCCGTCGATCAGCAAGAGTTCTTTCATTCGTGCCTCATCTGTCAAATCGATGAACATGAATTTTCCAGAAAAGAACTGTTCTTCCGACAGATACTGGAATCCTTCACTCAATTGATCGGAGCTACGGCGCATCCAAAGCTGTTCATAATCTTTCAACACCTGGCTTTGAATCGGCGCATTCGTTCGTTCTAAATAGGCTCCAGCGGATAGGGCTTCCACGGTTAACCCGTCGGCCATTTGCAGCAGATCATACACCGAAGTCGTTCCTTCGACAATCGGAAAATTTCCAGGTGTGCTGACTTCTCCCGAGACCCATACCGATACGTTATAACCGATTTCATCTTGCAATGATCCAACAAGTATCCGATCGTTCGGCTCCAGTTCGATATCCGAAATGGAGTTCAATTTGATGAGGTTGGTTTGATTTCCATCCTTACGGTAGATACGGATGTCGGATGTATCGGCGTTGGAGCTGAATCCTCCTGCGATTGTGAAGAGTTTCTCTAACGTGTCGTCCTCACGATATTCGAACTCCAAAGAAATTCGGACAGCACCCGAGATCGAAACTCTTGGCATGGTGTTCGATTTCCGATGAATGGTGATCACATCGCCGTCGGATACGAACGGATTTTGAGCCAACATTCCACCGTAATAATAGGCCAATAGGTCAACTACCGATGTTCTTCCGTCACTATGGGTGATCCGAACATGTCGAAGATTGTAGTCTCGTGGGATGGATCCAGTTGAACTGGCGTATATGTCGACCGCCCGAATCACAGGTTGTCGAAGGCTTGAGGTCGACATATCATTCTCGTCATCATCATCCGTGGATTCTTGAAACGCTGTGGCACCTAAAATGGCCGGTATGATCGCCACATCCGCACGAGTATGTGGCGGGAAAATGTATCGACCCGGACTCACCACATCGCCAGCGATGTGTACATTCACCTGTTTCGGTACCTCAAGGTTCACATGGACCGCAGCGGAGCGAAATTGGTCTGAGACTGTTTCCTTGATCCGTTCGATCGCTTTATCCAGAAACAAACCACCTACGGCAATTGAACCAATCGTTGGAATCACCAGATAACCTTGCGCGTTAACAGAGACCCCACGCCATGTTGCTGGTACGGCACCCCGCACTTCAACTGAAAACACATCAAAGGATCCGACGACGTACGTGGTAGGATCGACCATGCCTTCGAAGGGAAGTTGAGACGCGATTTTCATGCCCACTTCATCTACAAAATAAGCGCTGCCTGCGGTTCTGCGTGGATCTTGGGATGTCGTGTTGGATTGACCATTCAACAGAAGGGGGAATCCGATGAACAGGATTAAACTGAGTCGTACCATTAGATTATTTTTGATTGACACAAAGTCCTTATCACCATTTGACCGACAAGGAACGATGGTTATTTCCGGCTGCGCCAAGAGACATAAGGTATGAAAAGACGGTCAATTATCCCTTAACCACGTCGTGTCACAATGATACCCGAAATGACAATGAAGGATCCCACGAGCTGTAACCATGCCAATGGTTCACGCATGAGAAAGTACCCGATGACGAGTCCGATGACCGGCACCAGGTTCTGATAGGTGGCCGTACGTACCGCTCCAACCTGGTTGAGAGCATAATTCCAAATGATGTACGCCACGCCAACGCTCAACACACCACTGTACAATGCACCCAACCATGCGCCGGTCGGGATGGCGGCAACATCCAATACCATGAGATTGGGGATGGCGGCCAAGACCAACACTCCGCCACCGCTGACCATCGACATCACCGTTAACTGCAATGGCGGATATCGCTTCAAAAAGTCTTTTGATACCACGGTATAGGTTCCGAACACGACGGCGGATGCCAGCGTCAGCATATCGCCGTACAAGGTTCCGGATCCGAAATGCAGTTCTTTCCCGCTTCCCGTCAGAATCAGCAGGATGCCGGTGAAGGTCAGGCTCACGCCGATCAAACGGAACCGGGTCATTTTCTCATCAAAGAAGAAGTGGGAGACCAGCGCTACCCAGACCGGAATGGTGCCCAACATCACCGCCGCATTCGCGGAGTGGGTTGCGGACAATCCGAAGATGAAGAACAACTGATAGGCGGTGTTACCTAGCAGACCGAGTCCGAACAATGCCGGCACATCGCGCCAAGGGACGGGCTTGAAGCCGCCTTTCCAAACCATGATGCCCACCATCAGAACGATGGAAATGGCAAACCGGAATGCGTTGAAGCTCATGGGGTCGATAAAGGGCAGACTCACTTTGACGATGGAGAAATTCGCAGCCCATATCAACGCGACGCTCATCAACAATCCCTCGATGAGGGAAAACCGGGTTTTTTGCATGAATTGAAAATACCATGAAACGTTTCCCTCTTCCAATCCGTTGTGCGAGTGTGTAAATTATGACCAACAGTCAATAATTAAGAGTATGGGTATAGCCGAACGTAAAGAACGAGAGAAGGAAGAACGCCGGAACATGATCATCGACGCGGCTGAGCGGGTGATCTTTTCGAACCGGATCGACACGTCCACCATGGATCAGATCGCCGAAGAAGCCGAACTGAGCAAAGGCACCTTATACCTGTACTTCAAAAGCAAGACCGATCTCTATCTGGCGATTCAGGACAGAGGAATGTCGATTCTGGCCGATAACATCGCCCGTGTGCTGGGTGAGAAACACAAAGGAATCGACTTGCTGAGACGGTTCGGAGAAGTCTATTTCGATTATGCGAATCAGTTTCCGAACTATTTCAATGCGGAGATGTTCTGCCGCTCGCACGAATTCATGGAAGAAACCACGGAAAGCGAGCTGTTTCAGTCCACACGCGACAAACGCATCGAAATCGTGAGCTATATCATCCGTGGCATCCAGATCGGATTGCAGGATGGCAGTATCCGAAAAGATGTCCAGCCTGAGGAATTGTCGCTCATGCTCTATGCGAGTCTGAACGGAATGATCCAGGCTTATATGCTCCGCAAACAAGCCGAGAAGCACGATCTGTTTCCGGAAGTCCGAGTGTCGATCGATCATATCGTGCAAGACTTCATCCGAATCCTGATGGATGGGTTGAAGCCCGAAAATGTGACCAACGGTCAGAATTTATACGAAACTCAAGCTATTTCGCGGGCGTAAGCGTCCGCCGTCATCATTTATTACCCTATGCAGTCCTATCGTTTCGCGGCTATTGTGCTCATCGCCGCATTCTCAGCACCTCTGGTTGCCCAAGCGCAGCCTGTGATCACTGTCGACCAAGCCATCGCCACGGCCCTGGCCAATAACACCGACCTTCGCATCGCGAAGTTGGCCATAGACGATTCCGAGCAACAAGTGATGATGGCATGGGCGGAAGTGATGCCCACCATCAATTCATCGCTCAATTACACGCGCAACATCGAGATTCCGGTGCAGTTCCTGCCCGGCGAGTTCTTCGGCGGTGCGCCCGGAACGTTGGTGCCAATCAAGTTCGGTGCCGACAATTCCTGGCAAGGCGGCTTTTCAGTCAATCAGACCCTGTTCCGGGGCGATGCCATCGTGGCGATATCCAGTCGCGACGTGTATCGGCTTGCGGCGGCGGAGAATTTCCGAGCCACATCCCAACAGGTCGTGACCCAAACCCGCCTGGCCTACTATGGCGTGCTCATCGCCGAAGCGCAGTTCCGCCTGGCCGACGCGTCGCTCTCCCGCCTCAAGGTCAATCTAGACGAAAACAAGGCTCGTGCGGGCGCGGGTTTGCTGGATGAATATGAAGTACTTCGCCTCGAGGTCCAATTGGCCAATGAAGAGCCACGTCGCGCGGAATCAGCCGATGCGCTCGAAAAAGCCTTTCGTGACTTGAACCTTGCCATGGGTTTGCCGGTCGATACGCCCTTCCAAGTGAAAGGCGATCTCGTGAATCTCGACATCTTCGCCACCCGCACGGTGGATGCGAACACGGAACTGATGGATTTGGACCGAATGATCGATGTGGCGCCGGTCGATCAAGTCGATGTGACTGAAACGCGTGGAGATCTTCGCTCTTTGAATGTGCAACGTCGCTTAAAAGACCGCGAAATCTTAGCCAATAAGACCGACTTCTATCCCAATATCACAGCGAATTACGCGCTGCAATGGAGTTCTTCGCAAAACGGGACGCCTAATTTCAATGAGAACCGCAATCGATTCCAGACGATCGGTGTGACCGTGAGCCTGCCTTTGTTTGACGGGATGCGTCGCGTGACCACCATCAAGCGTTCGCAAATCGAGCGTCGCGGACTCGATGAGCAGATCCGATTCGCCGAGCAGAACGCTCGAAATGAGGTGGTCACCAACTGGCAACGCCTCGAACGCATTTTTGAAACCGCATCCTCGCGCCGCAAAGCGGTGGAGCAATCCAAACGGGGATACGACATCGCATTGGCCCGCTTCCGCAATGGTGTGGGTTCGCAATTGGATGTGACCGAAGCCGAATATCAATACCAGCTCGCAGAACTCAACTACGCCGCCATGGTGTTTGACTATCTGAGCGCCAAAGCCCAATACGACCTTTCGCGCGGCGACGTGCCGTTTGTCGATACTCAACGCAATTAATCCTATGAAAACCCTACTCTACATTTTCCCAATCGTCTTATTGGCCGCGGCTTGCGGTTCCGAGGAGTCCCAAGAGCCGGCCACGACCGAAGTTTTTGAGCGCACCATCAATGTGAGCACCGAGCGTGTTCAGCCACAAGAATTTGTCAACTACCTGTCGTTGGTCGGAACGGTGAAATCCGGTCAGGATATCCAAGTGTCGGCTGAAGTGACCGGCCTCGTCGAGCGCCTGGCCGTCAGCAAAGGTCAACGCTTCAGAAAAGGCGCCCTCATTCTGAAAATCGACG
>CAYPOI010000002.1:18066-78304 GCA_964412365.1 uncultured Chitinophagales bacterium
AATCGCGAAGGCATCCGCCGAAACCGCCCGCGAGAATTACGAGCGCACCAAATCGCTTTGGGAATCGGACCGCATCGGTTCCGAATTCGCGGTGATCACGGCCGCCAACGCATCGCGTCAGGCGCAAGCGAACAAAGAATTGTTGGAGATCCGCCTTCAGAAATCCTCCATCATCGCACAATTCGATGGCATTTTGGAAGACGTGTATGTGGAGCAAGGTGAGATCGCGGCAGCCGGATCGCCGTTGGTTCGGTTGATCGAATCCGGTCGGATGCACATCGAGAGTGGTGTTCCGGCCCGGTACGCCGGACTCGTCAAAGTCGGTGATCCCATTGAAATCAGTTTCGAGATGCTCAACAATCGGACGTACACCTCAAAAGTGAGTCGTGTGGGTTCGGCGATCGATCCGTCGGTTCGCACATTCCGCATCGAAGCGGACCTCCAGGCCAGTTCCGTCTACAAAGTGGACATGATTGCCACCATCCGCCTGCAAACCGAAACGTTTTCCGATGCCATCGTGCTGAATCAGGAATTCGTGCAACGCGACGAAAACGGCTACCGCGTGTTCGTTGTGAGTGATGTGGATGGGAAAAAACGTGCGACGGCTACTCGTGTCGAACTCGGACCCATTTTCAACAACCGGGTTGTGATCACAAGCGGACTCGAACCAGGCGATGAAGTCATCACCCGTGGTTCGGTGTTTGTGGAGAACAACATTCTGCTGAATATCCAAAACGACGAGGCGAATTCATGAGTTCTTCGAACGAAAATCGTAAAGAATTCGGGCTCTCGTCCCTCTCCATCGATCAAAGCACGATGGTGATGGTGATGATGTTCTTAGTATTCGTATTAGGACTGTACAGCTACAGCACGCTTCCGAAAGAAGCGCAGCCGGATATTCCGATTCCGGTGATCGTGATATCGACCGTTTATCCTGGAGTTTCACCCGAAGACGTGGAAAACCTCGTCACTCAGAAGCTTGAAGCCAAGCTCAATGAGATCCAGGATGTGAAAGTGATGACATCCACCTCGGTGGAAGGGTATGCTAACGTTATTTTGGAATTCGACACGAGTGTGAATTTGGATGAAGCGCTACAAAAAGTGCGTGAGAAAGTGGATTTGGCCAAGCCGGATCTGCCATCGGATGTGGAGAGTCCGGTGATTTCCGAAATCAACATCGCCCAATTCCCGATCATGCAAGTGAATGTGGCCGGTGATTACAGCCTCGAACGCCTCAAAAAAGTGGCCGAAGATCTGCAAGACCGCCTCGAAAGTATTCCGGGAGTACTGGAAGCGAATTTGGCTGGCGGTTTGGATCGCGAAGTCTACATCGACATCGATCTGGGCAAGATGAAGTACTATAACATCGAGTTCAAAGATGTGATCGAAGCCATCCAGTTCGAGAACGTAACCATCCCCGGTGGAAATGTGGATGTGGGTTCGAAGAAATTCCTGGTACGTATTCCGGGTGAGTACAAGAATCCGGACAAGATGGCCGACATCGTCATCAAATCGCGCGGCGACAGCCCCATTTATTTGCGAGATATCGCGAAAGTGGATTTCGGATACATGGAACGTGCGTCGTATGCCCGTTTGGACGACAGCCCCGTGATCACGCTATCCATCGTGAAGCGTTCCGGTCAGAACATCATTGAAGCGACCGATGCGGTGAAGGCCGTCATCGCCGAAGAGTCCGAGAATTTCCCGCCTGGCACAACGGTCAAGGTGACCAACGAAACGGCGACCATGATTCGCGAAACCGTGAGTTCCTTGGAAAACAACATCATTTCCGGCTTGATCCTCGTGGTCGGTGTGATTTTGTTCTTCCTTGGAGTCCGGAATTCCTTCTTTGTTGGAATCGCCATTCCGCTGTCCATGTTGTTGTCGTTCATTGTGCTTCAAGCCTTGGGCATCACCATGAACATGATCGTCCTGTTCAGCTTGATTCTCGCATTGGGGATGCTCGTGGACAACGCGATCGTTGTGGTGGAAAACATCTATCGTTATTTAGAAGACGGATACAGCCGCGTCGAAGCGGCTAAGAAAGGGACGGGTGAAGTGGCCCTGCCCATCATTTCCGGGACGGTGACGACCCTCGCCGCCTTCACTCCGCTCATGTTCTGGCCTGGCATCGTGGGCGAGTTCATGAAATACCTTCCGCTCACGCTCATCATCACCTTGAGCAGTTCCTTGTTCGTGGGCTTGGTGATCAACCCCGTGTTGTGTGCCTTGTTCATGCGATTGGATGGAACCCCAGCCGAACAACCGATGAATTCCCGCGGGAAACGCCTGATGTTCATTGTAACCGGTGTGGTTTTCTTGTTCTTGTTAGCAACTAATTTCTTGGTATGGGGAATGATCCTCATCGCAAGTGTTCTCATGTATGTCTTCCATACCCGATACATGCAACGCGCCGGTTTGGCGTGGCAACAAAAAGGGGTGCCGTGGTTGATCGAGAAATACCGTGGATCACTGGTTGTGGCCTTGAACCGATCCGGGCTCGTAATCTTTGGAGCGATCGGAATTCTGATTCTCAGCTTCTTTGTCTTCGGTGCGTTCAATCGTGGCGTCGAGTTCTTCCCCGAAGGCATTCCGCCACGTGCGGCGTACATCCAGGTGGAAACTCCCGTTGGAACCTTGGCATCCGTCACAGACGAGGTGATCCGCTCCTACGAAGACCGTGTTGGTTCCATACCCGGAATCAACGATGTGGAATCGGTTGTGGCCACATCCGGTTCGAAAATTTCGGGTGGTGATTTTGCTGGGGGAAGTTCATCGACCCACTTAGGAACGGTGGTCGTCAACTTCCGAGATTACAAATACAGAGAGACCGACACGTTCGAATCGTTGGAATTCATGCAACGTGAGTTCGAAAAACTGGCCGTTGGTGCGAATGTGAAAGTGGAAGTTCCGGCGGAAGGTCCACCAACCGGAAAAGTGATCAATCTTGAAATCGTCGGTCAGGAATTGGATGTGTTGGAAAGCCTGACAGCCAGAGCATTGGCCACCATCCGCAATCATCCCGTTTCAGCCAAGCTTGAAGGGTTGGATAACGACATGCCGGATAAGCGCCCGGAGTTGGTTGTTGTGGTGGACCGTGAGAAAGCGGCCACATTCGGCCTCAGCACAAACCGGGTCGGATCAACGGTTCGTAATGCCATCAATGGGGTGGAAGTGTCGAAGTACCGCGACGGAAATGATGAATACGATATCATCGTGCGCCTTGACGAGAAGTACCGGAATTCGTTGGATGCGATCGGCGATTTGTTCGTGATGGCGGAAAACGGACGCCAAGTTCCGATTTCGGAAGTGGCTACATGGTATGTGGCCGACGGACTCGGCGGCATCAACCGCAAAGACATGGATCGTGTGATCACGGTTTCTGCCGATGTGCGCGCCGGTTTTCAAGACAACGCGGTACTGGCCGAAGTCCAGGAAGTGATCGCACCCCTGATGAACGAAATGCCAAGAGGGTACATCATGCGCTGGTCGGGTCAGCAAGAAGAGCAAAACGAAGCTCAGGAATTCCTTACCGGTGCTTTCCTCATCGCACTTTCGCTCATCGTCTTCACCTTGGTGGCTCAATTCAACTCCATGGCGAAATCGTTGATGGTGATGACATCTGTCATCATGTCCATCGCCGGTGTGTTGTATGGATTGGTGCTGTTCCAAATGCCGTTCGGAATCATCATGACCGGCTTGGGCATCATTTCGCTTGCAGGAGTGGTGGTCAATAATGCGATCGTGCTAATCGATTACGTGGATCTGCTTCGGAGTCGGGACGGATTGAGCGTGTATGATGCGCTCATCAAAGCGGGCCAAACCCGTCTGCGTCCGGTATTGCTTACCGCACTCACCACCATTCTCGGACTCGTTCCATTGGCAATCGGATTCAACTTCGATTTCATCGTGCTCTTTTCCAATCCGGTGGCCTTCTTCAGCGACATCAGCCAGTACATCTATTGGGGTGGAGAACAAGCCGAATGGTGGGCGCCGATGGCGATCGCGGTCATTTCGGGCCTCGCGTTTTCCACACTTCTGACGCTCATTTTCATACCAGTGATCTACTTCCAGGTGGATCGGTTGATTTTGTGGTACAACCGCTATGCCTACGGTATCGAGAAGGGGTTGAATTCGGCGCACGACAGTGCTGAAAAAACATTGGCGCTTCCTAAAGAAGCCGATATCTTTGTGCCATGATCCAACGACCGCAAACGGTTTACTTGTCCCTCTCGATTCTTTTGAATCTGATGTTGCCCTTCACCGCCATCGCGGATCGCATGTATAGCGATCCGAATGGCTGGTGGGGTTACGCGTTCACATCCGCCATCCTGCTGGCCATCGGCACCGCAGGGTATGCAATCAGTTTGTTCAAAATCCGACCCAATCAAGCCAAATGGGTACTTCGCTCGTTCCTGTTTCAAATGATCACGGTCGGACTTTGTCTAGGTGTGTTTTTCTCCTCAGGACCGATGTCGACCCGCCTCCTTCCTGATTATGTCTCCTTGCTGGCGGTCATCGTGTCTGCATTGGTGCTTTGGATGGCTCGCTTTCAGATCTTGAAAGACGAGGCCTTGGTCAAATCCATCGACCGCATCCGCTGAGGATGACCTCCAAGACCTACGGACTCCTGGCCCTGGGCTTGGCCACCTTCGCAACCGCGCCTATCGTGGTCCGACTGGCGGGTGAAGGTGCCGATCCCATCGCGTTGACCACTGTTCGCACCGTTGTTGCCGCTTTGGTGTTGCTCCCCATTTGGTGGTGGCACAAAGAAGGCCGAGCCAGCACGCCATCAACAGCAAAACACACGTGGGGATGGAGTTTCTTGGCTGGCATGTTCCTTGCAACCCATTTCGCCTTATGGGTGATGTCGCTCGGGTACACGTCCGTGGCTTCCGCTTCAGTTCTGGTCACCTCGCATCCCGTGTTGCTGATTCTGATCGAATCGGCCATACTTGGTGTCGTGTTCCAACGCCTCACCTGGATCGGTGTCTTCATCGCGTTCACAGGTAGCGTGTTATTGGCCATCACGGACCAATCCGCCACCGCGACCTACTCGAATCCGATGTTGGGAAATGCCTTGGCGTTCACCTCATCGCTGATGTTCGTGGGCTACATCCTCATCAGCCAAAAAATCCGCAAACATCATACCTGGCTGGATTATGTGACACGCGTGTATCTGACAACCGCGTTGGTCACACTCGTCCTATTTTTTGTGATGGGGAAATCCGGTGCCTCACTCACTCCCGGAGTTTTGATGTCAGGTCTGATACTTGCATTCGGCGCGCAGTTGATCGGTCACGGCGCGCTGAACTATGCTGTGAAATCCATTTCCCCGACCTTGCTATCAACCCTCATCTTGGCCGAACCGGTATTCGCGACCATTTTGGCGATGTTCATTTTTGCGGAAGTCCCATCCATGATCGCGTCCATTGCCATGACACTCACGCTCACGGGCATCCTGGTGAGCTGGTGGGGCAGAAGGAATGATGTAAGCTGATTTTTTGTATCTTTAGCATTAATAGCTAATTACACGAAAATGGCCTCTGCAAACGTGTTCAAAATCGTCGGGTTTATTGTGATTCTGGTGATGGTAGGCTGGTTCATCCGTCACACATCAACACTGGAAGACGATCATGGTCTGAGTGTGCTGTCCCCCATTGAGCGGGATTTTGAACAGATCATGGAATCGGGAGTGATCCGTCTGGTTACCCGGTACAATAGTCAAACGTATTTCCTCCAAGCGGGCACGGAACGTGGGTTCGAGTTCGATTTCTTCTCCGCGTTCGCTCGTGAGCATGGCTTGCGCGTTGAGGTGGTGATTCCGAAGGAAGACGAACACCCCATCGATGTGCTAAATCGTGGGGATGGCGACGTGATTGCGGCGAATTTCGCCGTCACCGAAGAACGGGAATGCTTCATCGGCTTCTCAAATCCGTACAATCTGGTTACCGAAATTTTGATTGTGCATGAGAAGGATGTGGATTTGTATCCGAATGTCGAATCCTTGGCCGGACTCACCATCCATGTGCGTCGAAACAGCTCCTATTACACCAGTCTGCGCCGCTTGCAGGAATCCGGAATTGATCTGGTCATCGAAACCGTTCCAGAGACCATCGATACCGAGGCCTTGCTCGGACTCGTCGCCACCGGCGAGATATTGGCCACCGTTGCGGATGACAATCTGTACGCCGCCTCGTCCATTTTCATCCGCAATATCGCCGCAGGCCCTGCTGTGGCCGAAACGAACCCAGTGGCTTGGGGCATCCGCAAGAATTCAGAGGAGTTAGGATTGAGGATGAATGATTTCATCTCCACGCATTTCCAAGTCCGCCAAGAAGACGGGGAATATCGTCGTTCCGAACTGATGAATGTGCTTCGCTCCCGCTATTATGAAAATCCAAGGGCGGTTCTGCACAACCGCTGGCAAGTCCGCAACAAGACCGCGCGCGGACTCCTATCTCCCTACGACGACATGGCCCGCCGCGTGGCGGAATCCGTAGGCATCGATTGGAAGCTCATCATCGCGGTGATCGCTCAAGAATCACGTTTCGACCCCCAAGCGGTCAGTTGGATGGGGGCTGTAGGCCTCATGCAGATCATCCCGAAGTATTCCGAACTGGATACCGATTCACTTTTGTTTGATGAGGAAGCAAACATGCGCGAAGGTGCCCGCATCCTCAAACAACATCTGGTTCATTTCGCCTACCTAGACAGCGTGAATCAGATGCGATTCGCCCTGGCCAGTTACAATGCGGGAATCGGGCATGTGGCGGATGCGCGCCAGCTCGCCATCGATCTGAACAAGAATCCCAACGAATGGGACGGTGTTCAAGAAAGCCTGCTGATGTTAATGAATCGTGAGCATTACAAGCACGCCAAATACGGATTTGTGCGCGGCATCGAGACGGTCAATTACGTGAACAGCATACTGAACCGATATAAGACCTACGATATGTTGCTCACCCGGGCGTCTATCGATGCTTGATGACGATCATCGTGATGTCGTCTGAATAATGGTCGTCTGTGAAGCGCTTCACATCATCCACAATCGCCTGTTGGATGCCGGCCGCGTCCAGCGAACGGTTCTGCGTGATGACTTCCATCAAGCGCTCCTCGCCATATTCCTCGTCCACATCGTTCAAGGCTTCGGTCACGCCATCGGTGTACAAGACCAAGAGATCGTCCTGCTGGAGTTGGATTTCACCCTGATGATAGGGATTGAACGTAGGTAGCGCCCCAAGCAACATTCCACCTTCAGATAATGGCAGAATATCGCCGTTTTTCCGGAACACATAGGGTGGGTTGTGGCCCGCATTCACAAATTGAAGCAACGATTGGTCGGGCCGATACCGAGCCCAGAAAAAGCTGATGAATTTGTCGCTTGGCGTGTTCTTGTAGATGATGTCGTTGATCTTGCCGGTCACTTCGCCCAAATCGGTGATCACAGGGGTAAGCACATGCAACATGGCCTGAAGATTGGCCATCAATAGAGATGCCGGAATGCCTTTTCCGGTGACATCGGCGATCGCCAGATACACATCCTCTTCTCTACAAATGATGTCATAATAATCGCCGCCCACATGTCGGCTCGACACATTCATCGCCGCAAGGTCCAAATTCGGCACATGAGGGAGGGGGTGCGGAAGCAATTTTTCCTGGATCGTGCGGGCGATGCTCAGCTCTTCCTCGATCCGCTCCTTCTCGATTCGCTCTTGGAGGAGCAACGTTTTCTGAATCGAAAGCAAAGCCAGATTTCCGAGCGAGCTGAGGAAATTGAAATCGGATTCGGTGTAGGGTTCGCTCGTGGCCCGCTTCCCGACACCCAGAACGCCGAATTCATCCTGCAGCCGTAAAGTGACCATCGCTTCGATCTGGTTCGTTTCCAGCAAAGGGATGTCTTGGCGCAAGCGGTCGCCCACGCGGATATTGGATTCCTTGATGTTCAGCAACTTTTTGAGACAGGCGTCATCCGGCGCCGATTTCATGCCGTTCATCACCAATAATTCCGGATCTCCATTTCCACGCTTTTTCACAAAGAAAAAGGTCCGGATGAACATCTGACCCAACAACGCGAACTTGAAAATTTTCAAGATCGGCTCGCGATCCACCGTGGCATTGAACTCCTTACTCAGATCGAACAGCGTGTGCAATTCCTGCACTTTGCGGTCGAGCTGGAGGTTGGTCGACCGCAACTGACCCACCAATTGCGAATTGGCGATGGCGACGGCTGAAATAATGACCAGATTTTCAAGGAAATCCAGTTCCCTCTTGTTAAAGGGTTCCCCGGTGGCTTTCGAACCGATGGCCAAATAGCCCATATGATGGGACCGGGTACGTATCTGGAACAAACCAGTCAGCAAATTCGATTTAAACACCTCCGGGAACGCGTCGTTGTCAATCGGGATGTGGATGGCGTCGGGAAACACATCCGAACCTGGTAATGGAACGCTCTGTTTTTCAAATAAGCCGGTTTTTCCCTTGCTTTTTTGAACGATGTGCTTTTTCTGGATGGGGTCCCACAAAACGATAGCCGCCTTCGAGGAAAACAACTTGCCCATTGAAATCAGCAACAGGTTGTTCAGAACGAAATCCAGATCGGTGCTCTCAATCAGAAGTCGGCTGGTGTCGAGAAGAGTTTTTAACTCGAACCGGGCGTGCCAACTATCGAGGTGGTCGGAATCGGAAGACAAAATCAGAGTTTTTTGGTCATCACAATTTCGTTCAGGGTACCCACTTTTCGGTACTCCACCTGATCCATGAGCTTCTGAATCAGAAACACTCCGACACCGCCGCGTTTACGAAGCTTGATGCGTTCTTCGATGTTCGGCTCTTTGTACAGATCGGGGTTGTAGCTGCGTCCATGATCGCTGATCACGATATGGAAGCCGTCTTCACCACACAACACCTTCACATTCACCATCTTGGAATCGTCAAAATCATAGGCATGCTTGATGACATTCGTATACGCCTCATCGACCGCCAAGCGGATGGAATCGGTGTCTTCATGGGTGAATCCACATTGACTAGCATGGCTGGCAACAAAGTTCCTGACGTGAGCGATGTTCTCCGTCGTGGCACGAACCAGCAAGCTATGTTCCTTTGTGGATGGCACGTCTGTCAGGATATGGTGAACTTTTGCACGGCCTCGGTTTCGTCGTCAAGGATGTCATACAGGGCAGGAAAGCCGAGTAGATCGAACACATTGAATACTTTTCCGGACATGTTGGTCAATTTAATGTCTCCACCCATAGACCGGATATCTTCGATATACGCCATGAATACACCCAAACCGGCACTGGAAATGTAGGCGAGCGACTGGCAGTTCACGACGATTTTATGACGTTTCTGTGCGATCAAGTTTTTGAAGGCATCTTCGAGATGCGACGCGGTATGAGCGTCTAGCTCCCCATCCAAATGCAGGATGTCGATTTCGTCCCTGATGCCGGAGGTAATGGTAAACAAGCTCATTGTTGATGAAATTCTGTGTAGACAAACAGGGTTTCGCGGAGAAGACCACGGTTCTACGATGGTTGAAAAGCAAAAGTTACAAAAATAATAAGGCGCCACATCGTCAGACATGGCGCCTTTAACTATTCATCAAGAGAGACGCTACTTGAGCGCCCTCAATAGTAATGATAAATTCACATACAATCTATTGCATTCTGTAAATCTTTGTGGCAAAAAATACTACGGACGCACTTGAACCGGATACGATTTCACGTTGTACTCACGGTTGATCCGGTCCGATTCCGTCAACGTGGATCGATATCCTGAGTAGCCGGTCAATCTAACCACATACCGATAGGCGGTTTTGGCACTCGTGTTTTCGATGGACGTAACATTGGTGAAGCCATTCGCTTTCCATTGTGATACACTAGCCGAAGCTGCGGCTTCGGTTTTGTATGCACCCACTTGAATCTCATGTGGAAACGTGACCGGCGTTGGGTCAAAAACCGTCGTATCGGGTTGGATGTCGGCCGCTGTCGTCATTGCATCAACGGTACCGCCTTTCGCAATCAATTCGCTTTCCGCGCGGATTCGATTCAACGCCTCTTCGATTCTCACGCTTTCCGTGGCAGCCATGTCCGACAACTTCTTGTTCTCGGCTTTGACGATCTCATCCGGATCGGGACCACATCCCAAAACGAACCCGATCAGCACAATCGATAGAGCGGTATGTCTCATGATTATTTGGAATCAACCCAGGCCATCACGCCATACTTGGATTTCACATGCGAAGCCAATGCATCGGCACTGCTGCGGGAGGCCATCCGACCCAATCGAACTCGAAACCAAACATCACCTGTTGTATCGGTTCCAAATTTTTCAACGTATGCGGCGTTGAATCCGCGGGTTTTCCAAGTCTCTGCGAGTTCACCCGCTTTGGTTTCCGATCTCCAAGATCCCACCTGTACTGAAAAGGCTCCATCATCGGAGAAGCGCAACGTCGTGATATCCAAATTCGATGATTTCATTTCCGCTTCTGTTTCCGCTTCCGATCCTCCGTTCGCAGTCGCTTCCGCTTCAGCGATTTGGGCTTGGCGCATGGCTTGAGCTTGCTCCAATGAATCGCGCCGGGCTTGTTCTTGCTGTCTGATCTCTTCTTCGGATTGTCCACAAGCGACAACGGATGCGCCGATTGCTACGATGAACAGGAGTTGTATTGTGTGTCTCATTTGATTCGATTCCCTTACATTTGATGTATGTGAACGTGTCATAACAGTAAACCGTTTTTCGTAATAAAATTCAATATACGAATTGAAAACTATGCCATTTCTTGTAAATGCGACCGATCATACCGATCCAGATGCCCAAAATCGCCGAAATTCCGTCAGGAATGAGCACATTTTGGTTGCTAAAAAAAAGGAATCTGAAGGGATTCTAAGATTTGGCGCAGCGCAAATCAATTCCCAAAACCGTATGGTCGGGTCCATCTTGGTGTATGACCTGCCGACGGAAGCGGATGTGAAAGCGGCAGTGGAATCGGATATCTATTGGACTTCGAAGGTCTGGGAATCCTACACGATCACGGAAATCCGAATCGCGATTCCTTCCGTTTAGAGATAAACATTGAACCCGGCTGAAAAGGTGTTGAACGGGATGCCGGCGATGTTCAACCAATGATGTCCGACCGAAAACCGGATCGGTCCTCGATGGATTCCAACTTGAAGTCTCGTGTTCGTGATGTCGCCATAGGTATGTGGCATGACGCCCGAATAGTAGGAGATGGATACCGGTTTAACAGGGTACAAATCCGCATGAACCGCCGCCTCGAGACCGTCGAATCGATCACTACCGATCATCACATTGCGATATCCCAGCGAAAAACCAGCATCACCCGACGTGAAAAATCTGAACTTGCGACCACCCATCACATTGAACTGATAGATGCCCCAAGGTGCGCCCAATTCCTTGAAATAATCGAATTGGGAATTCAGCAACCAGTATCCGGTATGCCACTTCAATTCGGCGGAGCGCTGTTCCATCGCCAAGGTGCCTTGCGGAAGTGACAGATTCAGACGCATTTCGAGCATATTTCTGCGTCCGGCGCCCTCTTCATTGAATGTGCGAATGCCTCGTCCCAATCCCGCCGGTGAATACGGATACGGCGTGTAACGGATAACCGGCTCATTCAGACGCATCGGGCGAAAGTAGAAGAATTCCGGCAACACATCGATCGAAAGGTCAATCACAGTCAATGCAAATGAAACCGAAGTGTCGTCGCTCTCGCCTTTCATGCGTTCTTTGGCTTCCTCTGTGCGCGATTGAGCTGCCAAGGATGTCGCCAAGACAACACTGATCAGAAGAAACGAGACAAGTAGTTGGATGGATTGTTTCATGGCGGTAGACTACGCTACATCATGCATTCAAGATACGCAAGTCTATGATTTACAACCTCACATGATGATGTTAGCTTGACCTTTCGGAGCAGAATCCATATATTTGTTTAAACAAATAATTAAGACGCCATGGCGAAGATCGAAGACGAAATCAAGCAGTCCAAATTCAGGTCGGAAGGGCAAAAGCTCATCCTCAATTTGATTTACACCTACAATCAGGTGAGTGCGCAGATGATCACCTTGTTGGCCACGTATGGCCTTACGGTGCAGCAATATAATATTCTTCGCATCCTCAAAGGGCAATACCCCACACCGGCCACGAACAACCTAGTGAAAGAGCGGATGTTGGATCGCAATTCGGATGTGACTCGGATCGTGGATCGAATGATCCGGAACGGATTGGTGACGCGCACTTCGTGCGAGGAAGACCGCCGCCGGGTCGATATCCTAATCACCCAAGCCGGAATGGATATGCTTGATGCCATTCAAGACCAGGAAATGAAGATGGACGATATCGCCGGAAACCTGTCGATGGAAGAGCAAATAGGCTTGAACACCTTGTTAGACAAATTGAGAGGCTGATATGCACCATGAGCACATTTGGGAAGACGGAACCGGCGACCGGACCTGGATTCTGTTTCACGGAACCGGTGGCAATGAGCGGGATTTGATTCCATTGGTCCGCCGGATCGATCTTGAGGGCTCGATATTGGGCATACGCGGAAACGTGAGCGAGCGGGGCATGCCACGGTTTTTTCGCAGGTTATCGGAAGGTGTTTTCGATGAGGAGGATATCCGCCGCCGGGCCTCGGATTTGGCGTCGTTTTTGGACGGGATGTCGAAAACCTATGGGTTTTCACCTGAAACGAGTGTGGCGCTGGGGTATTCGAATGGCGCGAATATCATCAGTGCGATGCATTGGCTGGAAGCGGGTCGGTTCGACGCGTCGGTGTTGATTCGGCCAATGGTGCCGATTGCGCCGGTGGAGGGGATCCGATTGGATGGAAAGCGGGTGTTGATGAACGTGGGGCAATTCGACCCATTGTCGCCTCCGGGTGAGCCCGACCGCCTTCAAAAAATCTATGAAAAATTGGGAGCGGATGTGACTCGGGCAGACATCCAAGCCGGTCACGAACTCACAGGAGAAGACCTTCGACGAATTTCCGACTGGTTGTGACCCCATCCGGGCTCGAACCGGAATCTAAAACTTAGGAGGTTTTCGTTCTATCCTGTTGAACTATGGAGTCGCGTGGATAAGTTACGGAACCAAGCCCGATTTTACCCGTACCCGCCGGCCATATGAAACACCTCTGCAGACTCCTCTTTTTTCTGATGCCGGTTACGGCCCTTTCTCAGACCACCATAACAGGTACGGTTCGGGATGCGATCACATCCGCACCTCTCACATCCGCCACCCTACAGGTGTCGGGAACCTTTCGGGGCACCGTCACCAATCCCGACGGACAATTCGAATTGACGATCCCATCCTTCCCTGCGGTTGTCATCATCCGATACATCGGGTACGATACCGACTCGGTGAGATTGGAACGTGAACCGGTGAGACCTTTATCCATTTCTCTGAGGCCGGCTAAGTACCGGTTGCGAGAAATCGTGGTGACGGGCGATGACCCCGCGTTGGACATCATGCGGCGTGTGATCGCCAATAAAAAACGGTGGAGGGGAAACCTTCAATCGTATCAGGCGGAGGCGTATACGCGTCAGCGTTTGGAGAACGACACCAGCATCGTGTCGATTTCGGAAAGTCTGTCGGATGCGTATTGGGACAAGAACCGTGGCACACGGGAAGTGATTCGATACAAGCAACAGACCTCGAACATCGATCCGAGTTCGAACTTCGCAGCCGCCACGTTCATTCCGAATCTATATGATGATAACATCACGATTTCTGGCTTTGAGTTGGTTGGTCCGACACATCCGAACGCTCTCGATTATTATCATTTTAAATTGGAGGGATTTCGACAACTGGATGACAAGACGGTTTTCGACATCCTGATCTCCCCGAAACGAGCACTTCAACCGACTTTCGTCGGACGTTTATCGGTATTGGATGAGGATTTTGCGATGATCTTCATCGATGTGAAGCCATCCGAGTCGGTCATGTTTCCACCTCCGATTCAAGAATTCGGACTTCATTACATCCAACAGTTCAGCAATTTCGGGAGTGAGTTCTGGTTGCCGGTGGATGTTCGAATCGAAGGAACCATCAAGATCGGTTTTCCGGGTCTGCAATTTCCACCGTTCAACTTTCGGCAGTTATCGCGGTTGGACAATTATCAGGTCAATGTAGGAGTGCCGGGCATATTCTTTGAAACAAGTCGGAGATTGACGGTCGATTCGTTGTCCGTCTCCAAAGGCATCGAGAACCCTCGTATCGGAATGGCCATTCCATTGGATGAACGTGAACGAAACGCATACGATTCGGTGGACAGTACGATGACAATTGAACGAGCCTTTCGTCCGACCGGCGCATTGGCCAGGTTTGTAGACATGGACGAGGACGATTCCGAACCCAAGCCGAAAGGTCCGATCGCGAAGGCTTTGGATGGGTTCACACCGGATGTGCATGTGAACCGCGTGGAAGGATTTCATCTGGGCGTGAACTATGCTGTGCCGACATCCACACTACCCGTCACATTGAAACTAGGTGGTGGTTATGCGACCGGACCCGGCACGGCCTTTTATGGGACACGCATCGAACGGAAGAAACGAGACAAATTTCGATGGGATGTGGCCTATTCCTATGGAATCGAGAGTCGGTTTCGTGAATCGGTGTATCCGCAATTCATGACCAGTGTGCTGCCATTGATCGGCCAACCCGATTATCACGATCAGTATGTTTCGGAAATGGTGACTGGGAGGATGTCGTATGATGTGATTCGACCCAGACAGGGGCGACGCAGATCGGATGACAATCGTTTGTTTCGCCGATTTCGTGTGGGGGTGAGTCTGTCACAAGAACGGGCAGAATCAATCGCCAAAACAACGAATTACTCCATTCCTGGCGGGATCTTGCAACGTCCCAATCCAGCGATCACAGACGGCATCTATCGAAGCATCGGATTCCATTTGAACACGACCGGGGATTCGGCGCCGTTCGGAATCGTGGGTCAACGCGCGTTCGATCTCAATACCGAGCATTCTGCCACCTATTCCCGATTTCACGGAAAGCTGGATTATCGATTCGAAACCTTCCTTAGGCGCCGGTTTCTTCCCAATGTGCTGGATGTGAGCCTCATCGGAGGAACGGCATTGGGTGTGCTGCCCGTTCAACGCAGGCATCAATTGGATGGAAGTTTGGGTGCATTTAACCCGTTCGGTCAGCTAAAGACGTTGCGCTCCGCAGCTTACGATGCCAACCATGTGGCGGCCATCCATTGGGAACATAATTTCAGAACAGTGCCCTTCGAATGGATGGGATGGGATGCGGCTGCGAAAAAAGGGGTTGGTGTGATTCTCTTCGGATCATCGGCCAGAACATGGAGTATCGATCGAACCCATCATGAAATCGGAGCCTCCATCAACAGTCTGTTTGGCATCATGCGCGTGGATGTGGCCTATCGGCTCGACCAACCCGGCGTTTTCGCAGGATTCAGTTTAGCTAGAATCCTGTAAATTCATGAATGCGATACACAATCCTCTGTCTGATTCTTTTAACGGCGTTTATTTCACCGGCCAATAGCCAACCAGTCGATTCGTGGCGCAGTTATGTGTCGCATATCGCTGTCCAAGATGTGATATCTGAGCCGGATGGGGACTTATGGGTGATCTCCACCGGTGGGTTGTATCATCGTTCCACCGATGGCACCATCACCCAGTATTCCAAACTCGACGGCTTGTACGGCACCAATCCGACCTCACTGTTGCTGGATGCTCCCCGTAATCGCGTTTGGTTGGGATACGACGACGGTACCTATTCGTATCTAGATGTCGAAACGAGCGTCATCCGCACCTTCACCGACATCCAACGAAATACCCGGTTTCTCACACGACGCATCAATCAGATCGTTCTTTCAGGCGATGACATTCTGATCGGGACAGATTTCGGAATTGTGATCGTACGTGCCGAAACGGGCATCGTGGCCGATTCGTACACGAATCTGGGCTCCTTCGAATCTGGAATCCGGGTAAGATCATTGGTTCGCCAAGATGGCGTGTTCATCTTAGGAACGGATGCGGGCATTGCGGTCGGGGATCCGTCGATGGGCGACCTCCTTGTATCCACGAGTTGGAACACGTATGCGACTCCGAATCCGGTTGTGTCGATGGGATATCAAAACGATGTGTTGTACCTGACCCATGGCATGGAGAACGCTCGATTTGTGAATAATGCGATCGAGTCCGTCGGCATTTGGCCTTTTGCTGTGGCTCGTTATGTCTCGGTTTCTGACGGCGGTTTGGCTGGCATCCAGATTGGCGGGATCGCTGTTCTGAAATCGGATCAATCGGTCGAAACCATCACCTTGCCAAATTCAGGAGTTCGACATTCGTCAATCACCCGTGTTGGGACAAGTTGGGTGATCGGCACCTTCAATCAAGGTCTGTACATCCGCACCAATTTAAATGACGAACGCATCACGTTGAATACGCCTTATTTGAATCTGTTCAGCCAGTTGCATTATTCGGATGGGGTACTGGCGGTTGCATCGAGTGGGACTCCGGGTCAGGTCAATTTCATTTTCCAAACGACCGGGTATTCGTTGCTGCGCGACGACACATGGGAAAATGTGAATCGGGATACGTCTCCGTTCTTCGCTGAGCGTTCGTTGAACAGCGTATTCAAAGTGACATCGAACGACGAGCACTACTTTTTTGGCACATTCGGAGCGGGCATCCTTCGAAGAAGCAAGACGACCGGGGAACATGTGTTATATGATGGAACCAATGGAAATCTACCAGGATTTTCCCCGACGTTCATCGTCAGCACCGGTTTGTCGCCCGACCGAACCGGTAACATTTGGGCGGCAATGTGGGCCAACACTACAGAACCGCTTGTGAAGTATGATCGAGCCACCGAGGAATGGACCCGATATCCGATTTCAAGCAAGGTGCCGAATCTCACACTGTATCGGGATGTGTTTGTGGATTCCTACGACCAAAAATGGATCATCTTGATGACGCCAAGCCAGCAGGGTCGCGGTTTGTTGGTGGCCACATTTGATGCCGATGGAAACGAGCAATCGTTCCGCTTAACAACCAATGATGCGGAGGGTGCATTACCCAATGAAACCGTCAGAGCCGTGGTGCAAGATCAACGGGGTGAAATTTGGGTGGGAACCGACCGCGGAATCGTGCGCTTTCTGTTTCCAGACCGCATCATCAACGGAAGCACCCAAGAACGACGTTCCACCCCGCTGATCAATGAAGATCCGACCGTGAGCGACCGCATCTTGCTTCGTGATATCCAAGTGACAGCGATGGCGGTGGATCCGTCCAATCAAAAATGGGTCGGAACCTTGAATGATGGAATTTGGCTGATTTCCGAAACAGGCAGCTCAGTGTTGAAACATTTCACAGCTGAAAACTCCCCACTCGTTTCAAATCGCATCCAGTCTATCGCCGTGGATTCGCAAACCGGAGAAGTGTACATAGCGACGGATTTGGGTATGGTAGGCTATGTGGCGGAATCGACCGTAGGTGTTACGGACATGGCCGAACTGGTTGTGTATCCCAATCCCTACTCGTATTCCACTTCAGCAGGTAGCTTGGTCTATATTGAAGGTTTGAAGGATGATGCCACCGTTCATGTGTTGTCTGTAGACGGAACGTTGGTGAAACGTATGGAAACGCGGGGTGGTCGTGTGTCTTGGGATGGACTGGATGAGCGAGGAAATCGCCTGCCGACCGGAATCTATTCCATCGTCGGTACCCATGAATCGGGTTCCCGGGGATCCACCAAGATTCTGATGATGCCCTAAATAAAAAAAGGCGACCCAATAGGGCCGCCTTTTTAAGGTCGATCACATCCCGCTTAGCGGCGAGGAGTGAATGGGAACGGGTTCAGTGGAACCGATTCCGCTCTGCGGTTGGCGCGGCAGCCGCGACCGGTCGCATCATCCGTTGCGCAAGGAACTGGAGCTTTGCCCAATCCACGTGATTCAATACGATTTTCGGCAACACCGTTGCGCACGTAGAACTGACGAACCGCGTTCGCGCGACGAACAGACAAGCGGAGGTTGTATTGGTCTCCACCCACATGGTCGGTGTACGCATCCACACGGATTTTGAAGTTCGGAGCGGCTTTGAGTTTCTCAATGTTTTGAGTGAGCAACTGGCCAGCTTGTGAATCGATGTTCGACATGTCGAATGCGAAGTTGACCGTATCCAACGTGCGGATGAACAACGGATCGTTCGCATCCAATGGATTGGTTGCCATTTGGATTTCCTGACCGTCGGTGAATCCATCACCATCCGTATCTGGGTTGTTCGGATCGGTTTTGTGTGTCATCACTTCATCGTAATCGCTGAGGCCATCGCCATCGGTATCCGCCGACAATGGATTGGAGCGATGCTTGTTCACTTCGTCACCATCGGATAAGCCGTCGCCATCGGTGTCTGGATTTTTTGGGTCGGTTTTGTGAACATTCACTTCATCACCATCCGAAAGGCCGTCACCGTCGGTATCTGCGTTGTTCGGATCGGTGCTGTGTTTCATCACTTCATCGAAATCATTCAATCCATCACCATCGGTATCTGGATTCAACGGGTTGGTGTTGTACACACGAAGTTCGTCGTAATCGTTGAGTCCGTCTCCGTCGGTGTCACGCGCACGAAGTTGATCATCGGTGAGTGAGTTCAAATACTCAAGAGTCATTGGATTTGGTTCTGGCTCTACAGCAGGTGGTGGCTTTGGGCAGGCCATAACCACGACCGCAAGGACTACCATCATTAGGTAGCGTTGGTAAATAGGGTTAATCATTGTTTTTCTGGTGAGTGAATATATGTGGATGGTATTTGTGTTGAAAATAGCACAATAAATGTGTATGTGCCAAACGGATGGAGTTTTAATTTATTGAATAGATCGTAGGAAACTTGGTATATTTGCTTCCCCATGGGGCTGTAGCTCAGCTGGCTAGAGCGCTTGCATGGCATGCAAGAGGTCCGGGGTTCGACTCCCCGTAGCTCCACAAAGGCTCTCCGATACCATCGGGGAGCCTTTTTTATGTTAGGAACATGAATGGTAAGGGTGGGTTTATATTCCGTACATTCAACCACTTGACGTTACTGATTGTGCACCAATGAAACGTTTTCTCTTCATCCCGATACTGCTCGTTTGTAACCTGGTCGGCATAGCTCAAACCACGCCTGATGTGGTTGTGGATGTCAGATTGACCGAAGCAGTGACCAAGGCTCAAGTCATCTCATTATCGACCATAGGCGTGAACGCACGAGGTCAAGGGCAGCGTGTGATGGAGCTCGTACTTCAGAACCGATCCAACACGACTGTAAGTGATTTGTTTTTACATGTCAGTGTATCGGCATCTTCGGTCGGATTGATCGCAACAGTCGATACCAATCCTTACCATCCGTTCAGTCTGAAGCCCATGCAATTGGTTGTGGCAGACAACAATCGACTTAAAAACGGTATTCCAGATATCGACGGAGGAAACTCGTTTGAGGGTGGATTGACAACAGAAGGGGAAGATTTCGTTGAATCCTTGGCAGGTGCGACCCGCCTTCCGGATGCGGTTTATACCGTTGTTGTATCGCTGTATCATGGCAAAAATCGATTAAATGGCGGACGTTTGGTGTCTACCGTCACACAAAGCATCGGTTCGCGTCCTATCACGAATGTCACTGATTTCAATTTGCTCACACCTGGCGGCCCCTTAGGTTCGAATGAGTTATCCGCCTCATCTCAACCTTCATTTCGTTGGGAAGGCCCAAGCGAAACGGAGTATCGTCTGATCATTGTGCAAGATCCCGGACGGGGGCAGTCGGCGGAGTCTCTCATCCAAGCGGCACTTTCCACCGAACCGATGATTGGGCGAAGCCCGGCCGGATCTCTGCTGGAAAATGAGATGATCGATGCCATCATTCGTAACAACACGTTTTTCTATCCGACATCCGGTGTGAAACGGTTGGCTTTCGGGCGTAAATACTACTGGCAGGTCATCGCACAAATCCGAACAAGCCGCGGCGTAGACACTCGGCCATCCTCAATCTTTGAGTTCACGTTATCAAATCCGCAAACCACGCAGAACGCTGAACTTCAGACAGCACTCCTTCCCTTGGCGTCATCCATCAGTCCCGAAGTGGCCGCAGCCATCCAACAGATGATCCAAAGCGGTTATTCTATGGACAAACTGGTTATCGATGGTCGTGAACTTTCTGGTGCTGCTTTGCAAGCCTTTCTGGAAGATTTCGTGGATAAGGTGAAACGTGGTGAAATCATCCTTGTGAAATGAGACAGACATTGTACACATCCGCTTTCGGAATCATAGTCCTGCTTATGGTAGGATGGAGTGATAAACCGCAGAACAGCCGTGAAGATGCGATGTTGGAAACAGCCAATGCCGAAGCACAACGTCCGCTTGCGATTGTGCGACGGTTCCGGCCGATGGTTCAAGTTCGGGATTCAGAGAATGTGGAATGGGTTGAAGCAACGGTCGCCTATCAATTATTCGACAGAGACACCCTCCGCACGGAAAGTGAAGGATATGCCGTTCTGCAGTTGATTGACAACAGTTTGGCGCGAGTGAGGCCGAACTCAGTTTTGGTGATCCGCGGTGAACCGAATTCCAGAAACGGATTGAACTCACGGATTCAAGTGGAAAGCGGTGAAGTGAATTTGCGCGTCGAGGGACGAGTGAGTCAATATGAAGTGGCTACACCTTCCGCGGTTGCCGCTGTGAAAGGAACTGAATTCACAACCCGAATCCTGTTGGATGGAAGCTCAGAATTTATTTGCTATTCGGGTGTTGTTGAAATCAAGGCAAACACATCGGGCCGTGCCCAAAACCTGACCCGTCGCAGACGGGCGGTTGTGGATCCGGACGGGAACAACATCATAATCAATACCCTCAGCAATCAGGAGGTTCGTCGCAATCAATCGGAGTATCAGCAGTTGGATACATCGTCAAAACCAAAAGTTGTGAGAATTCGATTCGTGAATGCCGACGGCCAAGTGCAGGAAATAGAAATTCAGTATTTCGAGAAACTTCAACCCTGACATGTCACGTCTGTTGTCCCGTTACCTATCGGGGCTCATCATACTACTCTGTACATCGACCCTCTATGCACAGCGAATCGTGCATACGGCACCACTCGGGGTTCAGTCCGGGGTTAATGTCGCCTTAGAATACCAAATCGTTGGGGTTACGAGCGAATTCGTTGTCGAAACGGCGCTGTTTTATCGTTTTCAAGGAGATTTGGCGTATAACCGGGTTCGGGCCGTTTCAACAGGAATGACGTACACCGCAAGTATCCCTTCTGTGCCCGTAAATGCCGGAAATCTGGAATATTATATCGTAGCGGAGTTGGCGAACGGCACATCCATCAATCTTCCGACGAGCAACCCGGCTGAAAATCCGTTTCAAGTGACCATCACGCGCCCGCCTCCGCAAGGTCCCATGGAGACGATGGTGGCAAACATCGAATTTAGAGTGATGTCGCCCCTGCCTGGAACACCTATGATTGAGGATGATCTGCTGATTGCCGTAGCCCTCTTTCCCAAAGACTCTTTGGCGATCACAGACTCAATTCGGATTCGTTTGAATGGGTTGGATGTGACGGATCAAGCCAATATCGGTCCTTATCTCGTCACCCTTGTGCCGGAAGAGCTTCCGCTAGGGCAATATGAAGTGGAGCTTCTTTATCGATACGATGGAGTGACCACGACCGTCACGAACTGGACATTCACCGTGGTGTCATCGCAATCCCAATTTGCAGCGGCCGAATCGCGTGCGTCGTTGCTCAACGGAGACATCGAGCTGACGGCCCGTTCTCAATCCACCGGTGGCTCGACGAATGATTTCGTGAGAGGCTCGTCTTCGATGAGCGGTTCTTATGGATGGTTGTCGTACAGTGCGAACGGACTGGTGACATCACAAGAAAATAACCGGTTGCAACCTCAGAATCGATTCGGGGCGCGGATCGCGGCTGGGAACTACCTCGTGCTCGAAGCCGGACATGTGTACCCCGACATGAATCCACTTTTGTTAGCTGGTCGACGTGTATATGGTATCAACTCCCATGTGAGCGCATTTTTGAAGACATTGAATCTTCAAGTTGTGTACGGTGAGCTGAATCGTAAAGTGCCAACCTTGTATAATCCCATTGTAGAGATTGTTGATTCGACGGATTTCGGAGGCTCCTTCTACCGAGACACGACCTACGCCCTTCGCTTCCAGCCCGGCGGAACCGGTACCCATAAACGTATGATTTTGGCATCGCGACTCTCTATTGGAAGCGGTCGATATGCCCAATTCGGCGTCAATGCGTTGAAAGTAAAAGACGATGTGACATCCATTTCGGTGGTCGATTCCCTGTTCGATCCCGCCGCATCGAGATACGTCAATGCCCTATCGCCATCACAACGGGCATGGCTGAATCAAAATCCCGCCGCTTTCCAAGTGGAGCTGTCCAACCCCACTCCTCAAGACAACATCGTGGCCGGTGCTGATTTCAAATTGAATCTGCACGGCGGCCGAATTCAACTGCAGTCTGACGGGGCCGTGAGTGCGTTGAATACGAACATCGACCCAGGTCCGCTTTCCCAAAAATATGCCGACGACCTCGGAGTGGAGATCGATCAAGACATTCTCGAACGGTTGGACCGCCTTTCTTGGCTGCTTATCATCAACGAAAACATGTCGTCGCTGCCGCTTCGTGTGCGAAATGAGCAAGTGGAACTGTTTGTGCCAAAGAGCATTTTCGCCTACCAGAACCGCCTTTCGTTGAATTATTTCAAACACAGTATTGGATTCCAGCAACGGTGGATCGGTCCGGACTATATCTCATTGGCCAACAACGGCATTCGTCGTGATGTGGCAGGGTACACTATTTCCGACCGCTTCCGCATGTTTAAAAACACGGTCTACATGAACCTGCAGGTTGAGAAATTGTGGGACAATCTGGGTCAACAACTTGCGGCACGCACCTACACTACCAATTATGGTGTTTCAACCAGTTGGTATCCGGTCAATTTCCGTCTGCCTCGCATCACCGTCTCCATCCGCCGCCAATTTCGGGATAACCATATCGAATCGCGAAACGCATTGATATCGCCCAGTCTGTTGGATGTGGCCGTTCGACATCTGGATGTGGAATCTCTCGATCCCGATACCGTTGTCACCACACGCGCCACACCACGTTTGAATAAGACCTGGCAGATCGGTTCGGGTATTTCTCGCCAATTCAACGTGTTCAACATGGTGCATGATGTGACGTTAAACTTCACATCCATCACCACAGAAGATCAACAGTTCAAGTACGGCGATTTCAACACGCGTTCAGTTTCTTTAGGCGTGCAAACCGACATAGTGGATATGCCCATTCGCACGAACATGAATTTGGGCTACACCGACGCCGATGCGCAAAGCGGTCTCAATAATTTGAAGCTGTTCGGATTGGTGCTCGGCGGCAACTATTACCTGCTTGACGATCGGAATCTGATGCTTACCGCCGAGACATCTATCATCAGTTCCAAATCCATCAATACCCAATTGGAAGTGGACGAGAACGGCACTCCCGAAAATGTGTATGATGATTTTTATGCGCCGAATTTCAGTACGCGTGAGGAGAGTCGGAACATCAACTATATCGGATCCTTGGGCGCGGAGTACCGATTCCTGGAACGGCATGTAATCGCCGCATCTGCGAGCATCACCTCCATCCAAGTGCGAGCCGTGAACGCGCTGTCGCAACCGAACGACCATTATTTCCAAGTTCGGTATTTCTACACCTTCTGATGGCTGGAAAACGCTTGTTACCGAAACCCCTCATCGCCGTGTTGCTCACGATCGGGGTTTGGCTGGCAGGATGGTTTCTGATCTCTACGCCTCCGATCCGCAATCTCGAGCTGAATTACCTCGATCTGTTGTATGAGTTCCGCGGACCGAATGATGTGTCCGAATCGCCGATCGTGCTCGTCGCTATCAGTGAACAATCCGCATTCGAACTCGATGAGAAATGGCCATGGCCCACCCACTTGTATGCGCGCCTCATCCGAAATTTGAATCGCGCTGGAGCCAAAGTGATCGCGATCGACGTCATCTTCGACAAGATGGATATCTACGATCCGCAAAACGATACCCTGTTCGCAAATGCCTTGACCAACTATGGAAACGTGGTGTTGGCTGGAAATCTTCTGAACGATTCACAACGGGCATTCGACCAAGTCGGCACCATCCGGGTGGAATCGAAACAGTTGGTGCAGCCCAATGCGATGCTGCGGGAGTCGAATCCGAATCCGTGGGGCTATGTGGAAGTGGAACGCGATCGGGATGGGTTCCTGCGTCGCTATGGCTCCCTCAAAACACATTTGGACCAGGTGATCATGCCATTAGGGATGGAAGCCTTACGGGTGGCATTGGACATCCCGCGTGATTCCATTCGCGACGAGCGACGCGAGGTCGTATTCGGACCATATCGCATTCCGAAAGTCACCCCAACCACATTCATGATCAATTTCTCAGGTCCGAGATCCACCTTTCCTGAATTCAACTTTTCGGATGTGGTGGATGATTCTGAGTTTTTCACATCCAGCGAAGACGAGGATTTTCAAGTCAATGCCTTCGATGATCCCGATTTCGGTTTGTTGCAAGCGGATGTGTTTCGCGACAAAATCGTGATCGTGGGCGCCACCATGCCGGAATTGCAAGACTTTTACCCCACTCCGTATGCCGCCAGCGGAAACATGCCTGGCTACGAGACCCATGCCAACGCCATGCAGACGATCTTGGAGGGCAACGCCTATCAGCGCGTGAACAACAACTATTTGCTCGCGATCAGCCTCATCACCACATTTCTGCTGGTCTTCATCACGTTGAACATCTCAGCGATATGGGCGTTTGGGTGGATGAGTTTGTTCATGACGTCGGTGTTTTTCGCCGCGTATGTAAGCTTCACCGAGTTCGGATTCACTCTCGAAATCACGCCCTTCCTGTTCCCCGCATTGTTCGGGTACATCGGGTCGCTGTCGTACACCTATTTCGTTGAGCAACGCGAGAAAAGCCGAATCCGAAGCATGTTCGGTACCTATGTGTCGCCAGAGCTGGTCACCCGCATGGTCGAGAGCGCCGAAGAGCCGAAACTGGGTGGCGAGACATCCAACATCACCGCCTTTTTTTCCGACATACAGGGCTTTTCCACGTTTTCAGAGAAGTTGTCGCCCGATAAGCTCGTAACGCTCATGAACGAGTATCTCACGTCCATGAGCGACATCATTCTGGAAGAGGGGGGCACGCTCGACAAATACATCGGCGATGCCATCGTCGCCTTTTGGGGAGCTCCCGTTCCTATGACCGACCATGCCTACAAAGCCTGTCGTGCTTCGCAACGGATGATGCTGAAGCAGATCGAACTTCGATCCAAATGGCGAAATGAAGGTGTTTGGCCCGATATTGTGCATACCATGCAGACCCGGATCGGACTCAATTCCGGCGACGCCATCACCGGCAACATGGGCTCTTACCGGCGCTTCAATTACACCATGATGGGGGATACCGTGAACCTCGCGGCCCGCTGCGAAAGCGGTGCCAAAATGTATGGCGTGTACACGATGGTGACGGATGAGACCCGTGCCGGATGCCTGCGCTATGGCGATGAACTCGTGTTCCGAACCCTGGACAAAATCATCGTGAAAGGGAAAACACAGCCCGTCACGGTCTGCGAAGTCGTTGGATTCACAGCGGATGTCACCCCCAATATGCTCGAAACCATCCGCTTGTTTGAAGACGGACTAACCGCTTATTGGAATCAGGACTGGGATGCGGCCATCACTCTGTTCGAATCGGCAGAAAAAGGGGAGCGCAATGAGACCAATCCATCCATGATCATGCTCGGCCGGTCTCGAGCCATGAAACTTTCACCACCGGATGCGGGTTGGGACGGCGTTTATGTGATGAGCACCAAGTGAATTCTGCGTATCTTTTAAGCTTGGGGTAAGTCTCATACGACCAGCTCTCTCTGAACTCCGCCAGGACCGGAAGGTAGCAACGGTAAGAGATCGTAGCGGTGCGATATGAGGGGCTTACCCCATTTTTATTTTCCGCCGATGTGCGCCGCGATCGCCTCTCCATGAAACCGCGCATTCTCGATGAACCATTTGCTGGTGTTGTACCCGCCGCAAATCACGCCTGCCAAATGAATGCCGTTCCGACTGGTCTCAAACGTGGTTTCATCAAACACCGGAGTGCGATCCTCATCGTCATGGAACGCGATTCCTGCTTTTTCCAAGAAACCGTAGTCGGGCTGATATCCGGTCATCGCTAGAACGAAATCATTTTCGATGGTCTTTTCACCTTCCGGCGTGCGAAAGGTGATGCTACGCTCTTCGATCCGGGTGATGTCGGTGTTGAAGTAGGCCTTGATGGTGCCTTCCTTGATGCGGTTTTCGATATCCGGACGCACCCAGTACTTCACACCGTCCTTCAAGGCGGGTTCTCGAACGATCATGGTCACCTCCGAGCCGCACCGGTACGTTTCCAAGGCCACATCCACCGCTGAATTTCCTCCTCCCACAACCACGACGTTCTGAAACGCATAGGGATGGGGTTCGTCATAGTAGTGCTTCACTTTGGGAAGGTCCTCGCCCGGCACGTTCATCCAATAGGGTGTGCTGTAAAAGCCGCTCGAAATGATGATCCGTTCGGCCGGATAGGTTCCTTTATTGGTTGTGAGCGTGAAGGATCCGAGCTCACCCGTCAAATCCGTCACCGTTTCATACAAGTGGATGGGCAAGGAAAAGGACTCCGCCACGCGACGGTAATATTCCAAGGCTTCGCGACGCGTCGGTTTCACACCATGAGATATGAACGGAACACCACCGATCTCGAGTCGATCTGCCGTGGAGAAAAACGTCATGTTGGTCGGATAATGGAACAAGGAATTCACCAAGCATCCTTTTTCGATGATAAGAAACTCGATTCCCCTCTTTTGCAAAGCGATGCCGCAAGCCAATCCGACCGGCCCCGCTCCAATGATGATCACCATAGTCTACAAGTCCCTATCGTATATGAATTCAAAACTGATGTTCGTGTCGTGCAGCGAACGAATCCCTTCTTGCCGCTCAAACCCGGTGGCCTCATACAACCGATGAGCCGTTTCGAAGCGCGTGTCGGTCCATAAGTGGATGTGGGAATGTCGTTGTTTCCGAGCTTCTTCAATCGCGAATTCCACAATCATCCTGCCGAATCCTTGTCCGCGCTCCGTCCGACTCACATACACCCGGCTGAGGTACGCTCCTTCCGATCCCACTTTCACTGCGATGCACCCGATGCGCGATTCACCCTTCCATAACGTGAATAAACGATGCGGCGTGTCCACATACCATGCGGCGTAATCCAAAAAGTCGGGCAATTCGTCTTCCGCTTTGAAGATCCATCCATATTCATCGAACACATCAGCGATAATGCGGATGAGATCCGGAATGTCGGATGATTGTGCGGGAAGGATGCGGGTCATGCCGGCCTCAGCACATTTGCCAACAGGATGGCGGTATGAACGCCGCGTCGGTCCATGCCGTCAGACAATTGATGTCGGCACGAAAATCCATGAGCGCAAATCGTTGTGTCGTCAGGAAGGGCACGAACAGCAGGAAATAGGGTTGTTTCGCCGATCTTCATCGACATTTCATAATGATGCTCTTCGTATCCGAAACTACCCGCCATGCCGCAGCATCCGGTTTTCAGATCTTGTGGGATGTAGCCTGCGAGCGCGAGCGTATCCATCAAGGGCTGCATCCCAACCAAGGCTTTCGAATGGCAATGGCCATGCACCGCGATCGGTTCGTGATGTTCTCTGAACAGCCCTTGGGCGCGATTCGAGTTGGCGACGATGAACTCCTCGAATAGGTAGGAGCAAGCTGCCAGGCGTTGCGCGTCCGCGAGTTCCGAATCGGGAACCAAGTCCAAAAACTCATCGCGCAACGTGAGGATTTCAGAGGGCTCCTGCCCGATAATCGGCACCCCCCTCATCGCATAACCCCTCAACTCCGCCACGGTCCGCCGCGCCACCCGTTTTGCCGCACCCAAAAACCCTTTCGACAGATAGGTCCGGCCGCTTTGGTGCGGCCGTGTCACCGTCACTCGATAGCCCATCGCCTCCAGAACCATCACCATCGCTTTGCCGATCTCCGGCTCGTGATAGTTCATGAACAAATCGTTCAGAATGACCACTGGCTCGCCGTCCGGATTCGCGACCGGCCGCGCTCCGAACCACCGGTAGAAGGTTTGGTCGGCGAAGCGTGGTAAGCCGCGCTCCTTGGTGATGCCGAATATCGTTTTATACACTTAATCAGATTCACCAGCTTCGGCATCAGTGCCGCGAGCGGATACAACCGTTCTGGAAATGCGAAAAATTGCTCGCCCATGGTGCTGCCGTTCCGTTCGTGCCAGCCATGTAAGAACTCGGCTTTCATGCGTGCCATGTCCACATTCGCCGGACATTCCGTCTTGCACGCTTTGCAACTCAAGCACAAGCTCAATCCGTCTTTGATTTCTTGAGATGTGAACGCATCCGGCCCTGTGCCTCGGAACAATTGCCTGAACAAGTTCGCTCGTCCGCGGGTGCTGTCTTTCTCGTCGCCGGTGGCCATGTACGACGGACACATTGTTCCGCCACTCTCGGCCAACTTCCGGCAAACTCCTGCGCCATTGCAACGGTTGATCGCAGCCATGAATCCACCGGAATCTTCCCTCCACTCGAATACGGTGTCGACGTTCGGTATCGCATCACCTGGATAGAATCGCAGATCCGCATCCATCGGCTTCGGGTTCACGATCTTTCCGGGGTTGAACAGGTTGTTCGGGTCCCAGATGTATTTCACCCGTTCGAAAATGTCGATCATCTCTTTACCGAGCACACGTTCGAGATATGGAGCACGAACGCGTCCGTCGCCATGCTCGCCGGAAAGCGACCCGCGATATTTTTTAACCAGATCGGCCACGTCCAGCGCCATGGCTTTCATCATCTCCAATCCTTCTGGGACGGTCAAATTCAGCTCAGGACGCAAGTGAAGCTCTCCAACCGATGCATGAGCGTAGTACACGCATCGGACGCCGTAGCGGGCACACATGGCTTCGATATCGCGGATGTACGCGGGCAGGTCTTCGACTCGAACGGCCGTGTCTTCCATGAATTCGGGGGTTTTCGTATCGGCCCAGATGCCCATCAGCAATCCCAATCCGGCTTTTCGCAGTTCCCACACCCGATTCATGTCGGATATGTCGGATAAGATCGGTGCCGCGCTGGCCTTGCAGGTGTTCAACATGAGCGCTTGACAGGCTTCGGCTTGCCGTAGTATCTCATCCAATTCATCCCCTTCGAATTGGATGGGTAGAATGGCCCCAGGATCACCATGCAGAAAGAAGCGGTTCCGATTCTGCTCGGAGTTGTTGCGGGTGGCGTCTAACACGATCCGGTCGACGAGCTCGACGGCCGTCGGGCCCAGTTTCACGGCATGAACGGTTGCTTCCATGGCTTCATTCACGGTCGCGAAATGAGGAATCACCAGAACCTTATAGGCGGGAAGCGGGACGAGGCGTACATCCGCATCCACTGTCATTGCCAAGGTTCCTTCGCTGCCGCACAATAATTCGGCCAGATTGAAGGGTCGTCCACCGGCCGTGAACGGTTCCATTTCAAGCAGGCGGTCGAGTGCGTAACCGGTATTTCGACGGATCACATCCGGGTGCGGCGCGCGTTGGCGGATCAACGCCGCGTTTTCTTGCAAGATGGCGAGCATCTCCCGATAAATATGTCCTTCGCGTGTGGCCAACTGCCGCTTCAGATTCAGTTCGGATGGAGACAGCGGACCAAATTCAACCGCACTTCCATCACACAGAACGGCACGGATGCGGGTCACATGCTCGCGTGTGGTTCGATGCTTGAGAGAAAAGGAGCCCGCGGAATTGTTGCCGATCATGCCGCCGATCATGCATCGATTCGTGGTGGATGTATCCGGACCGAATTGCAATCCGTGTTTGGCCGCTTCCCGGTTCAGCGAATCGCGAATCACACCGGGTTGCACGCGAGCGACGCATTCGACCGGATCCAGACTTAGAATCCGATTCATATGCCGACCCGAATCCATAATCACTCCGCCGCCGGTGGTCTGACCCGCCAGGCTGGTTCCTGCCGCCCTTGCCGTGATGGAACCACCAAGTTTGGCTACATCCAGCACCAAATCGATGATGTCTTGTCGCGTTTTCGGGAATGCCACGCCTTCGGGCAGTTCTTCATACATCGACGCATCATTCGCATACAAGCGTCGGGTGAGGATATCGGTCTGTACCATGCCGGAATTTACAAACGCAAGGTGTCTAAAATGGCAACGGATTCGGGTCCGCACTCAAATAAAAGGTCCAACACGCACGCACCAGGCAGAAATCCACCCAAATGATGCTCATACTGCGGATGGGTGAACGCACATTCGCTCATCCACGGATGCTGACGTTGGTAATTGCGACTTCCGGGTTCGTGATAAATCGGGGAAAATGAATCGGGAAGCGGGAATCCGGAATCGGATACCCATAGTGGATCGTAGGGCAATTCCAAGACTTCAAAGAGCCAAGGAAGCCATTCTTTCACGGGTTTGCGCAATTCGGCTTCGATGTCGGGTTCATAAAAATCGAAATAGGCGCTGTTCCGATAGGCGAATCGCAGGGTTTTGAACAGCTTTTCATCGTGATGAACCCATTCCATTCCTTGGGATGTGCGGATGCGTCCGCGGTTCAGCCTCGATTTGCGTGAATAGGGAAGGGTGTCGTCGAGGTATACCACATCGCTGTTGATCCACGTGGCGAGATCATGCAAGTCGGGGAAGTAGCCCGGAAGGAGGACAGCCGCCGAGGGCATCGTCAGGAATCCGCCGGACTAAAGCTCAGGTCTTCGGGCTCAGTCGCCCGTTCGCCCAAATGCACTTCCATTTCGGAACGCAGTTTTTGGATCGTCAAGCCACTGGTGAGTACCCCATTGCGTGTGGTCGAGATGCGTCCGGTCTCCTCCGACACCACCACCACGAACACATTGTTGCTTTCGCTCACACCCAATGCGGCGCGGTGACGCGTTCCCGATGTGCTGGAAATATTCGGGTTCTGCGAGATTGGCAAATAGGCGCTCGCCGCCATGATGCGGTCGTTCCGGATGATGAGAGCACCATCATGCAACGGCGTGTCTTTGCTGAAAATGGTTTGAATCAACTTGCTGTTCACCCTCGCATCGATTTTCACGCCCATGTTCACCAAGTCGTGCAAGGTGGATGATTTCGCGAACACGATGAGCGCGCCGATTTTCTGACGCGATAGTTGCTTCACCGCATCCACCACTTCATCGATCACAGAATCGGATTCGCGGCGTTGGAAAAAGCGGTCGAGGCTCGTGTTTTGTCCGATGCTGTACAGCAGTTTGCGGATTTCGGGCTGGAAAATGATGAGCAAGGCCAGAATTCCGACATTCGTGATGCTACGAACGATGAACTGGATGGTGGAAAACCCAAGCAGACTCACACCGGCGTTGACCACGAAAATGATGACCAATCCGATGAACACCGGCACAGCGAACGATCCCCGTATCCATCTGTATATGTAGATGATGGATAGCGCGATGATGGTGACCTCGATCAGATCGAGGATGCCGAAATCAAGAAAGCCGATTGGGAAGATTTTCATTCGTCAACGAAGTGTGAACCAATATACTGTCAGATGCCTCTTGAACGTCGTGTGTGCGAAGGATTTTCGCACCTTTTGTGAGGGCATGATATTGAAGGGCGATGCCGCCGGCTAAGCGTCCGTCGACCGGGCGGTTGTTCAGGATCGCACCGATTAATGATTTTCGGGAAACACCGATGAGAACCGGCCACCGCTCGGATGTCAACTGGTCCAAATGTCGGATGAGGGCGAGGTTTTGGGGAAGGGTTTTGCCAAAACCGATGCCGGGGTCGAGAATGATTTGGGGGACGCCCGCCGCGTGGCACATTTCCGCTTTGGCAAGGAGCTCGCCGAAGACCTCGGACGTCACATCGTCGTACACCGGGTTGTTCTGCATCGTCTTGGGATCGCCGAGGGAATGCATCAGGATGAGGGGTCGCTGGAAAGACGCGCAAAGATCCACGAAACGCGGCTCACGTCGTAGGCCACTGACGTCGTTGAGGATGTGGACGCCGCGTCGAAGGGCGGACTCGGCAACGGCGTATTTCGTGGTGTCGATCGAGAACACGAGCTCGGGATGGGCCACGAGAGCACGTTCGATCACGGGCATCACCCGCGCCAACTCCTGGTCTTCACTGACGGGCTCGGCGCCGGGTCGGGTGGATTCACCGCCGATATCAATGATCGACGCGCCTTCCTGCTTCATCTGCTGAATGCGGGCCAAGGCCGCATTCACATCGACAAACGCTCCTCCATCTGAGAATGAATCGGGTGTGCAGTTGAGCACACCCATCACCAATGGATTCGCGAGAGGGACTACCAATCTTGGACGATATCGTCTACGGTTTTGGATTTCTCGGCCCACGCATCGGCATCCGGCAGCGCGTCTTTCGTTTCGTTGATCACATACGCATCCCACTTTTCCGCGAGGCGTGCGTTCCATTCGATGTACTGCTCTTGATCGGCAGGTACTTCATCATCCGGATAAATGGCTTCAACCGGACATTCCGAACGGCATGCGTCGCAATCGATACACTCATCCGGATTGATCACCAAAAAATTAGGGCCTTCGCGAAACGCATCGACCGGACAAACCGCCGCGCAATTCGTGTATTTGCAGTTTACGCAAGCTTCAGTTACGACATATGCCATGGTACAGACGTTGAAAAAGGGTAATAGAAAGAATCTGCGGAAAATATCCTCGGATGTGCTTAGATGCAATCTGAATTAGGTCATTTGATCTGTTTCCGATAGTAGGCAACAAGGGTTTCATCGCTCGCTCCTAAATAATATCGGATCAAGATGAGGGTGAACACGGCCTGCAGTTTCATGACGCCATTTTTTAGATACTTTCGTGCGGATGTGACCGCTTCACCGGGCAAGATCTCGAAACGGTGCGTTTTCTTGATTCGACGCACGATGTCCTGGTCTTCCATCACCGTCCGGTCGGTGCGGAAGCCATCAATGGACCGAAATATCGGTGCGGTGATGAACAGGGTCTGGTCTCCGAATCGAAACACATCCACATCAAAACGGGTGAACCATGCATAGAATGCCAATAACGGATGGGAATGATCGAATGCCAATCGGTAACATCCCGCCTCCGCTCCGAAATGAATGGCGGCATGGATGTCGTTTCGAAAGGATGCTGGCGGAACCGTATCCGCATGTACGAAATACAAGACCCTATGCGAGGCTTCTTCGGCTCCGGCATTCATTTGGATGGCGCGTCCGCGAGGGGAATGGACAATCACGGCGCCGGCTTCTTGGGCCAATTCAATCGTGTTGTCGGTGCTTCCCCCATCCGCCACAATGACTTCATCGGCGCCATGTTCCAAAAAGAAACAAACACGGTCGTGGATGATGGACGCTTCGTTCAGGGTCGGGATGATGACGCTCAGTCCTGGAGCCATGCGTGCGTCTGTTTGAGGTCGTCCAAATCTTCGACGGTATCCACGTCGCGCAAGGGTTCCAGCAAGGTATAACTCATCTCCAGCGCGCGGAAATCGGCGAGGGTGGCGCGCAGAACCGTATCGGTGCTCCAGTGTTTGTTTTCGAAGATGCGCCGGATGGGGGATGTGAGTCCGAGCAGAACATATCCGCCATCTTCCGCCGGACCCACCACCGCTTCCGAGGTCTCGAGGCGCTTAAACGCATCGTGCAGGTGGGATGGTTTGAGTCCGGGACAATCCGTGCCGATGATGACCACCGCGCGAATCCCATCCCTGAACGCATCCGAGAATGCCGCGTGCATGCGCTCGCCAAGAGTTCCGGATGATTGCGGATATCGAGCGAACCCGGCACGACTCCAATTATCGTGTTCGGGGATGTCGCCCGACACATAAACCTTTGTCGGATACCCGCTGCGAAGCACGGTATCGCATGTGTGCTCCAAAAGTCGCTCATAGATGGACAGCGCACGTTCATCACCGATATCCGCGGCGAGGCGGGTTTTCACTTTACCTGGTTCGGGCGTCCGTGCGAATATGAGCACAACGGATTCGTTCACACCACCGCGCCTCCGCAACTGCTTCCGCTGCCGGCGGTGCAGCCGTAGCAATGTTGATCAAATTGGATCTCGCGTTGCGATAACGCATTCACATCGAAATTCCGGATGTGCTGAGGAGATTCCGCATCCACATGCATCCCCAACATCTGATTGAAATCGCAATCATACAGGTATCCATCCCAACCCACCGAAATCGTATTGCGGCACATCACACCCATCGCCGCAGACGGATTGAACGCGTTCACGAGCTTGGTCATGTAGGTTTCGAGGTTGTCGGACACAATCAGAAAATCCAGATAGCGACTGATCGGCATATTCGTGATCACAAACAAGTTATTGAACTCGATGCCATGCTTTTCAAACAGCGCTTTTTTGAAGTCAGCTTCCAACCGCTCTTGGGATGCGGGCAAAAACGCGCCGAAGGGGTTGTACACAAGATTCAGTTTGAGTCCGGAACCCGGTTTTCCATAACCCACATCGTTGAGCATATTCAAGGCTTCGATGGAGGCATCGAACACCCCATCCCCTCGCTGGCGATCGGTCTGTGAGGCTTGGTAGTAGGGTAGCGATGAGACCACTTCCACTCCGTGATCCGCATAGAACTGAGGCAATTCGCGGTACTTCGGATTCACCGTGAGGATCGTGAGGTTGCATCGAACCATCACATGCCGACTTTGCTTCACGATTTCCTCCACGAACCACCTGAAATCCGGGTTCATTTCCGGCGCGCCACCCGTCAAGTCCACGGTATGGATGTCGGATGCGGCCAGGGCGTCGAGGCAAGCCTGCATCGTTTCCCGAGTCATGATTTCTTTCCGATCCGGACCCGCATCCACATGGCAATGCTTGCACGTCTGATTGCACATGTAGCCCACATTCACCTGAAAAATATCAATCCCTGTGGGTTTGAGCGGATGCAGCCCGTTCAAAGCCAGGCTTTCTTGAAATAGTGGATGAGCCAACTCATTCAGAATGCGGAGCTGGGTGGATTCATCCGATAATCGATGCCCCGTTGCGTGTAAACTCTTCATCCGATCACATGCTTAATTTTTTGGCCTTGTTCATCATCTGGACGCCATGCACCAACGAAGCGCCTCCGCGGATGGCGGCGGCCACATGCACGGCTTCCATCATCATGGCTTCACTGGCCCCTTTTTCGAGGGTGTCGGTCGTATACGCATCGATACAATACGGACATTGCACCGCGTGAGCCACCGCCAAAGCGATCAACGACTTTTCGCGCTCGGTGAGGGCACCTTCAGCGAAGACGGCACCATACCAATTGAAGAATTTCTTTGCGAGATCGGGTTCGAAATCAGCGATGGCAGGGAATTTGGATAGATCTTCGGGGTTGTAGTAAGACATTCTCGTGAGTTGTTTGTGGTTTGTTGTTTGTTGTATGAAGATGAAGAGACGAAACGATGAAATGATGAAGGGACGAAAGGGAAACGTGAAAAAATATAGTGGTCTAATTCGTCGTTATCTTTCGAAATAGAGTGATTGATGTCTTGCTTCGCACATCGCGCCTTGCACTCCGCGCTACAAACAACCAACAACAAACCCCAAACAATTCCTCATGAAACTAACGATACGCACGACGATTTGGATTGCACTGATTCTCATTTCTCCACTTTTTGTGAACGCGCAAGGCAACCCGGGTGATTTCGGGGCCGGCATCATTTTGGGTCAACCCAATGGCATTACCGCGAAATGGTTCAAGACAAACGGACGCGCATTCGATGCGGCCATCGCATGGTCCACGGGTCGCAACGACCGCCTTCATCTGCATGGCGACTACCTGATCCACCGTTTCGACATGATCGATGTGGAATTAGGAAAACTTCCGTTGTATTACGGACTCGGCGCCCGCATCGGCTTCGGAGATGAAGTGGATCTGGGTTTGCGTATCCCGCTCGGAATCGCCTATCATTTCCCGGAAGATCCTTTCGAACTCTTCTTCGAAATCGTGCCCGTCTTGAATCTGATTCCTGGAACCGACTTTGATGCGAACGGCGGTTTCGGTGTCCGTTATTATTTCGGCAAGGTGCGGTAAGCCGATTTTTTCCTCTATATTCGGCGGATTCGGTCCCTGTTCACCTAATATGGATGCGCCGTGAAGAAATTCGGTCTGACGTTCGCACTGTCTCTTGTCATCATCGTGGTTTCCGGTTGGTTAGGAGTCTTCTCCTTCGCCGAAACCGTCTCAACGGAAGGATTTTCCGGTTACGGAACCTGGATCAGTATCCTTCCACCGCTCATCGCCATCGCATTGGCTCTCATCACCCGCGAAGTGATTCTGTCACTGTTCGCGGGGATGTGGGTCGGCGCTTTGTTCCTCGCATCCATGAATCCGTTTGTGGGAACGGCCCAGACCCTGAGCTACATCGTCACAGTGTCGTCCAATCCGGAGCACGTTTCCATTATCATTTTCAGCCTGTTGTTGGGCGGGATGGTGGGTGTGATGTCACGCGGCGGCGGAACAAAGGGTGTCGTGAATGTGTTCGGCGATATGGCCGGGAATCGCCAGCAAGGACAGATGTACACCACATTGTCCGCATTGTTCATCTTTTTTGATGATTACGCCAATACGTTGATCCGTGGCAACGCGCTTCGTCCGATGACCGACCGCCTGCTGATTTCGCGCGAAAAACTGGCCTATATCGTTGATTCCACCGCCGCACCGCTTGCCGTGAGTGCGGTAATCACGACCTGGATCGGCTTCGAAATCACGCAGATCCAAAACGCCCTGACCAACATGGCCGCTCAAACCACAGATCCAATTGTGGCGGCGCAATTGCAGATCGGTGCCGACAACGCCTTCAAGATTTTCCTTCATTCCATTCCCTATTTGTTCTATCCGTTGCTGGCACTGGCGTTCGTGTTCATGATCATCCTCATGAAACGCGATTTTGGTCCGATGCTGGTCGCCGAGCGACGTGCGGCAAGCGGTGGCGGGGTGCTGCGTCCGGGTTCCGTTCCTGCTGCGGATACCAATTTAGAAGCGCTTCAACCCCTTGCAGACAAACCCCAGCGCTGGTACAACGCATTGATTCCGGTCGCGGCAGTGGTTATCGTGGCTCTGGTCGGACTCATGATCACCGGAATGGACAATCGGGATGCGGGTGAAACCGGATTCATGAGCATCATCGGAAACGCGGATCCCTTTTTAGCGCTGATGTGGGCTTCCTTCACGGGATGTGCGATCGCGATCGCATTGGTCGTTTTCCAGCGCATCCTCACCATCCAGCAAGCCATCGAATCGCTTGTGGGTGGGATGCAGTCTATGCTGATGGCCATCCTGATCTTGGTGATGGCTTGGGGCTTGGGTGAAGTGACCCAAGGCATCGGAACAGGCACCTTCCTGTCCGGATTGTTGCAAGAATCTTTCCCGATTTCCTTTTTGCCCGGCCTCGTGTTTTTCATCGCCGCGCTCACCGCATTTTCCACGGGCACATCGTGGGGAACCATGGCGATTCTGTTTCCCGTGGTGATTCCACTGGCCGTGACGATGGGAGCGGGTGTCGGCTTCGCCGGTGGCGAGCATTACGCCATCCTGTTGGGATGCATCAGCTCGGTGATGGGAGGAGCCGTGTTCGGCGACCATTGCTCACCGATATCGGACACGACCGTACTTAGCTCGATGTCATCAGCATGCGACTTGATCGACCACGTGCGAACCCAATTGCCGTATGCCTTGGTCGTGGCCGTTGTGGCCTTGGTTGTGGGCGAGATCCCCGCCGCGTTCGAAGTGATTCATCCGGTTGTGGGGCTGGTTGCGGGGTTGTTGATACTCTACGTGATTCTTAGGGTGTTTGGGAAGGATCCGGAAGCGGCTAGTTAGTTGTCTAACCCCCCTACTCCAACCCAATCCAATCAATCAGCAACTCGAAGTTCTCTGCCTTGCCGTTGGCGATGAAAAAGCTCAGTTGTTCGATGCGATCGAAATTGAAATTTGGTCCATTCAATCTGTTTCCGCGAAACTCCGGGTAGAATTCCGCGATGGGCAATTTGATGGTTTCCCATTCCCCGGATGTCGGAAAAACGTGCACGTACGACTCTCTCTGCCAAATCCGGCTCTTCAGACGAAATTCATAGCGTTTGCCATCCCCTTTCACACGCAATACTACGAACGCCTTCTCTTTCGGTCGGTCGATCGTTTTACTCATTTGGATGGAGGCGAATCCGCCGTTGTTCGCCAGGGAAACCCGACCGGAAAAGCGTCCATGTCCGGACTCGGTTAGCGACATGGAACTTCTGGAAATGCCGCCCATTACGCCATCATTGACGATCCGCCAGTCACGGATGTTCGTTTGAGTGGTGAACGTATACATCGGTTCTATACTGGATGGGATGGATAAGGTGAGAATCAGAAAAAACAGGATATGAGTGATCATGTAAACTCAATGTTCGGTCAACTGAAAGCGTTCCATGTAGTCGTAAGTCGTACGTTGTGAGTTGGGGTACCATAATGAAATCTTTCCCATACACGATCCAGTTATCGCGCTGAGCGAAGCGTAACTGGTGGTTGAGTTTTATCGTTTGAGTGCGTTTTCTTTAGCCCTCCCTCTTTCTATATGAACACCATCCTCTTTGGCGCGACCGGAAACGTCGGTCGCGCACTGGCCTCCGAGCTAGTCAAGGCCGGACATTCTACTACGGTCGTCATCCGCAATGCAGCCTTATCGCAATACTATGAATCGATTGGGTGCACCGTTCGGGTTTCGGATCCCAATGATCCGAAGCAGCTCGCCGGATTGTGTTCGGGTCAGGATGTCGTGGTCTCCGCGATCGGAAAACCCGTTTCGCCGATGGACCGCAGCAAACCGAGCTTCCATGACATCGATTATTCACTTAATGTGAACATTCTCATTGAAGCATTGGTAAATCGGTGCTCCGAGTTCGTGTATATCTCGGCGTTTCATTCCGAGCGATATCCGGATCTGGCCTATTTCTCATCGCATCATGCATTCGAGAAGAAATTATTGGAAGCAGACATCAAGCATCACATTGTGAAACCACCCGCACTATTTTGTGCCTTCAACGACATGATTCCGATGGCGCGCAAGGGCTTGCTGGTGCAAATCGGGAAAGGGGATCATACCACGAATCCGATTCATGAGGCAGATGTGGCTCGGATCGCGGTTTCGTCCATCGGCGGACCCTCGTCCATCATCGAATCCGGCGGACCAAAAACATATACGCGTCGCGAGTTGGCTGACATCCTTCAATCCGCCATCGCTCCAAAAAAGACTGTGAAAACCGTGCCGATGGGATTGGTAAAAGGGATGCTTCCCCTTCTGAAAATTCTTGATCGAAATACTAATGATAAACTTGCTTTCATTACAACTGTGATGGAGGTGGATACGGTTGCCCCTACCAAAGGAACTCTGAATTTTGAGTCTTACTTCAACATTCAACATTCAAACTTCAACATTTAACATTTAAAATTTCCCCCATCATGCGCTGCCCTTGGTGCCTCTCTTTCCAAGCCTACATCGACTACCACGACAAGGAGTGGGGTGTGCCCGTTCACGACGACGGCGTTCAGTTCGAATTCCTGGTGCTCGAAAGTGCCCAAGCGGGGCTTTCATGGGCCACGATATTAAAACGTCGCGAGGGGTATCGGCGTGCGTTCGCGGGGTTCGATCCGCAGATCGTGCGGCATTTTGATGTGGCGAAGGTCGAGGAACTGATGCAAGATGTGGGCATCATCCGGAATCGAGCGAAGATTCTGGCTACCATCAACAATGCGGAGCGGTTCATCGAGGTTCAGCGCGAATTCGGGTCGTTTTCGACCTATATATGGGGGTTTGTCGGTGGTAAACCGATCATCAACCGATGGGAGACGATGAGCGAAGCGCCAGCCACATCCCGCGAATCAGATGCGTTAGCCAAGGACCTGAAGAAGCGTGGATTCAAATTCCTCGGCAGCACCGTCATGTACGCGCACATGCAAGCCACGGGGTTGGTGAATGATCATTTGGTGGGGTGCTTTAGATATGCGGAATTGGGTGGGAGATGAATGGATTAAATGATGAAGAGATGAATGTGGTGGGCGGATCGCATCCGCCCGTGATCGCATCTGCCCACGACAAATCGTTACGTAATTTCTCTGTGAAATCTGTGCAGAAGTTATGTTTTATACACAGTCAAATGGCGAATGGAGACGATAGGAAGGGGTGATTAGGGTGTAAGAGGGACTTGCGGACAGCATAACTCTAAACCTTACAATTCATTCAGCGCTTTATTCAATCTCTTGATCGATTCCTCCCTCCCAATCCTCTCTTGAAACTCGAACAGATCCGGACCAAAGGTCTTTCCGGTCAAGGCCAAGCGAAGGGGTTGCATCAGTTTTCCTAATCCGACGCCCTTTTCCGCAGCAAGAGCATGCAAGGCATCATGGAGGGGAAGGGCGTTGAACGGATCCATCCCCGACACGCGCTCCACATATGCGGCCACAAGCTCGCTCGATCCCGGCTTCCAGGCTTTGGACACGTCTTCGGGCTTGAACGCACTCGGCGCCACATAGAAGTACTGGATGTTCTCGGCGATGTCGTGAATTCCGCTCACGCGGTCGGACATGATGCCGATCACTCCTGCATTTTCCTCATCGCTGTGCGACAAAAATGCTGTGATAAATGCATCATCCAAGTCATCCTTATGACGCACGATCCAATCCTTGAGCGAGGATAACAATTGTTGCGGCGTGCGCGCCCGGAAATACTGTTCGTTGTACCATAACAACTTTTTCATGTTGAACACGGCGCCGGCTTTGCTCACGCGTTCGAGCGAAAATTCGGAAATCAGTTGGTCCATCGTCATCTGCTCGCGGTCGTCGCCCGGGTTCCATCCCAAAAAGGCAAGAAAATTCACCAGCGCTTCCGGCTCATAAAATCCTTTCACATAATCGCGCACGTTCACCGGAATTCCGAGTTCTTCGGCGTTCCGTTTCGACAACTTTCCGCCCGCCGGACTCATAATGAGTGGCAAATGCGCCATCGTTGGGGGCGTCCATCCGAAATACTGATACAACAGGATGTGTTTCGGCGCCGAGCTCAGCCATTCCTCGCCGCGGATCACGTGCGAAATCTCCATGGTGTGATCGTCCACCACATTCGCCAGGTGATAGGTGGGCAAGCCGTCGGATTTCATCAGAACCTGGTCGTCCAGCATCGCGCTATCGAAGGAAACGGTCCCGCGGATGAGATCATCAAACTTGATGGTTTCCCGACGCGGCACTTTCAGGCGGATCACATGTTCTTCGCCCGCATCCAACCGACGCTTGACCTCTTCCTGAGGCAGCGTGAGGCTGTTTTTCATGCTCTGACGCGTGATGGAATCGTATTTGGGGGATGGATTTCCGCTCTTGATGAGGCGCTCGCGCATGGCCTCGATCTCGTCCGTGGTGTCGAACGCGTAATACGCATGGCCCGCTTCCACCAATTCCTCGGCGTGTTTGCGATACAAAACGGAGCGCTCGCTTTGGCGGTAAGGCGCACAGGATCCACCTTGCTGCGGACCTTCATCCACCTTCAGTCCGGCCCACTCCAGCGATTTGATGATGTCGTTTTCGGCATCATCCACATACCGGTTCTGGTCGGTGTCTTCGATGCGGAGGATGAACGTGCCGCCATGATGTTTGGCGAACAGATAATTGAACAGGGCGGTGCGCAAACCCCCGATGTGAAGCATGCCCGTGGGCGATGGAGCGAAGCGGACTCTGACGTTGGATTTCATATGCCCAAAGATACGGAGAACCGCGCTTCTCCTTAATGGCAACTCTCCCCGCCCATCACCGGGCTGATCATCGGAATGCCCAATTCCATCCCGCGCAAAATCATCAGAATTCCTAAGACTATCGCGAGCCAAGGCATCGCGGCGCGGATGCGGCTGCGAACCACGAGACTGAGCTTCATGCCGGCCAGCGACATCGCCAGCATCGCGGGGATGGTGCCGAGTCCGAACAACGTCATATACAACGTGCTTTTGAGCGGATCGGCTACGGTCAAGGCTCCCGCCAACCCCACGTAGACGAATCCGCAGGGAAGGATGCCGTTCAACAACCCGATCGACAGTATGTGCCAACGGGATGTGCCTTGCCATAATGGCTTCATCCGGGTGGATAAAAACCCAGTGATATCCGGCATGCGGATGCGGCCCGTGAAGCGGTGCTTATTCATAGAATAAAGCGCCGCTAGGATGACGATGACGCCTGTCGTGATGGATAATCCTTGCTGAAGTCCCGTGAAACGGACGACGCTTCCGGCCAGTCCCATTCCAAGTCCTAAAATGGAATAGGTGATGACCCTTCCGAGATTATAGGTGAGCGGAAACCGAGGCACGGCAAGTGCGATCGGGCCGCACATGCCGATGCAATGCAGACTTCCGAACAATCCCACCATCAAACCCGACCATAGAAACGAATCCATCAGCGCCAGATCGGGATTTCGGTGTAGACGGGGAGTTCGTTCAAGGTCCATTCCACGCGGATGAGCCATTGCCCGGGTTTCAGATCCGCGATTTGGATGACGGACTGAGGCAGTTTGTACATCCGATCCAGCTTTTGATCGCTGGTGCGATACAGTTGCAACGTTCCGACGACATCCCCTTTCGGAAAAGACAAAAATAGGCTGTCTTTCGCGGCAGACATCGTCCATCCGATGGAAAACTCGTCTGATTTTCCTCGTGCGATGCGTTCTTGCTGAGCATCGTAGCCGATGGTTCGCTCGTAGTAGTCGTCGTACACGAGGTCGACGTTGACGGATGCCGTGGACATTACGAAGTATACGGTTCCCGACATGAAGATGACCAGAGCGGCGATGATGCCGTAAGCCCAGATGTTTTTCATTTTGGTTGTGGTCCGATAAAGGAGGTTTGGATCCGTTCAAGCTCTTCATCACCGGAAACAACGGCGATGGTGATGGTCATGCTCGGACCCGTTAAGGATGTTTTCTGAAGGATGAGCAAAAAGCGGCCTTCTTTGATAGATTGGGGTTCCAGCGTGGTGAAATCTCCGATAGATTGGATTTCACCTTCGGTTGGAGAAAGTAGGCGAAGTTCTACCGGTTTTTCATCAAAGGTTTTGTTCAGAACGGTGATGGTGTACAGGTTGCTGACACGTCCGTCGGCCTGCTCGGAGTATAAGACTCCCGGCGTTCTGAGGATGATGCTTTCCGTTTCTGACCGCATCGAGAAGAAGATGACAAACAAGGTGAGAACAACCGTCAGTACGCCGCTATACGCCGCGATGCGTGGCGTCATGATCGTTTTTTTACCGGTGATGATGCCATTGAGGGATGCATAGCGGATGAGTCCGCGAGGTTCTTCGATCTTGTCCATGATCGAATCGCAGGCGTCGATGCAGGCTGTGCAATGAGTGCATTCCAGTTGGATACCATTTCGGATGTCGATTCCCATCGGACATACCCGCACGCACTCGTTGCAATCGATGCACGATCCATAGGCTGCGGTTTTGTCGGCATAGCGTTCTTTCGGACTCGCGCGCTTCTCTCCGCGTTTGAAATCATACGCCACACTCAGCGAATCCTCATCCACCATCACCGACTGAAATCGTCCATACGGACAAGCGAAATGACAGACTTGTTCCCTGAACCGGGCAAAAACCAGATAGAAGATGATGGAAAAAATGGTGATGGCGATCAATCCGCCGATGTGCTCGATGGGCGGATCTGTCATGATCACCCATAACGCATCTTTTCCGATGATGTACGCCAGAAACAGATTCGCGATGGCAAAGGATAGTGCGAAGAAGACGGAATGCTTAACGACTTTTCGGGTGATTTTTTCGGCATTCCAGGCTTGATTGTCGAGGCGGATTTGCGCGGACCGATCTCCTTCGATCCAATATTCGATGCGTCGGAACACCATTTCCAGAAAGATGGTCTGCGGACACGCCCATCCGCACCAAATGCGTCCGTAGATGGCCGTGAACAGCACAAGGGATAACAACAGGGTTAGTCCACCAAGTGCGAGCAAGTGGAAATCCGCGGGGAAAAAAGCCATGCCGAACACGATGAACTTACGTTCGAGGATGTTCAGTAGCAAAATGGGTTGACCGTTGACGGTCAGGAATGGTCCCGCGAAAAAGATACCTAATAAGAATACCGCCACGACCTCCCGGGCGCGTGTGAAGCGTCCGGAAGGTTTTTTGGCGAATACCCAGGCCCGTTTTCCGTCTTCCGTGATGGATCGGATGCTGTCGCGATAGGCTTCGTCATCGGGGTCGATCGAACGGTTGAGGGAGTCGGTGTTCATATGGGTTTAACTAGGGCACGCGATTTCTCGTGCCGGGTCGATGGGTTTGGCGTTGGGTGGATTCGTGCCGCCCAGCGAGAGGATGTAACTTCCCAACAGGTGCAGTTCTTCGTCGTTCAGCACTTTTCCTCCACCGTAAGGCGGCATCCCCAATTCAGGGAAGCCGGTTTTGGTGGATGTGATGATGCTTTCCAGATCGCAGCCATGCACGCTGAACCCGTCGGTCAGATTCGGACCGATGGATCCTTCACCTGCCGCACCATGGCAAGCGAAGCAAATAGAGCCATACAGGGTTTTCCCTTTGGCTAAGCTGGCTTCGTCGGATAGGGCCACCAAGGTGCTGTAATCCATGCTCGGACCGGTTTGATGCGCGGGTGTGACGGTTGCAGCCGCCGCAGCCATTTCGGCATTGTACTCATCGATGTCGCTCGGTCCGCCGAACACATGGTAATAACCCATGTAGACCACCGAAAACACGATCGAGGCATAGAATCCAAGCACCCACCAACGCGGCATATGATTGTCGAGTTCGCGGATGCCATCGTATTCGTGGTTCAGAAGGACGTCTTTTTCGTCGTCCCAAATATCGGCTGTTTCTTTCTTACTCATACGGCATCCTCCTCGTCAAGTGGTAATGAGGAGGCATGCGTGATGGTTTTCTTATCCATACTCATCACCATTGCGATCATGGAAAAGAAGAACACAGCGAACAGGATCAACGTGATGATGGGATAAATCTCCACATCTTGGATCGAATTGAGAACGTTTTTATACATGATGGATCTCCTTATTTGAGCGGTACAGTGGTGGCATTGCGGATATCCGTCCCCATCCGCTGCAAGTAAGCGATAATGGCGATGATTTCTTTATCGGCATCCGCATCGGCGAAGCCTTGGGCGCGCAATCCGGCGGCGATTTGACCCGCTTGAACCCGAGCATCATGGATGATCGCGGGATCATCTTTGGCATACGCATACGGCACATTCAGGAATTGAAGCGCGCGGATTTTCGCAGGTAGATCGTCGATATGCATGTCATTGGTGTAATACCAAGGAGATGATGGCATCAGAGATCCCGGCGACGTGCTCTTCGGATCGCGCATGTGCAGGTAATGCCAAGAATCTGGATACTTGCCACCGATGCGATGCAGATCCGGACCCGTACGTTTCGATCCCCACAGGAACGGATGATCGTACACGAATTCACCGGCTTTCGAGTAATCACCATAACGCGCGGTTTCGGAGCGGAACGGACGGATCATCTGGGAATGGCAGTTGTTGCATCCGTCGCGGATGTACAAATCACGTCCGACCAATTCAAGCGGTGAGTAGGGTTTCACCGATTCGATGCGAGGCACATTCGAATCGACCATGGCGGTCGGAATAAATTCGACGATGCCGCCGATGAGGATGGCGACCACAACCAATACGGTGAACAGCGCAGGTTTGCCTTCGAGCCAGCGATGGAATCCTTTTTTGGTCACATCCGGACGAACCTCTTTTTCTTTTGGCAATGCCGGTGCCGAATCTTCTTCAACAGGAAGGAAGGTTCCGGTTTTTGCGGTTTTCCACAGGTTCACGACCGAGAAGAGGGAACCGATGATGAACAAGGTTCCACCGACCACGCGCAGCATGTACATCGGAACGATCTGCAGCAGCGTTTCCAGGAAGTTCGGGTAGCGCAACACGCCTTCTTCTGTGAATTCTTTCCACATCAGACTTTGGGTGATGCCGGCGATGTACATCGGAATCACATAAAACAGGATGCCGAGTGTGGCGAACCAAAAGTGCATGTTTGCCAATCGTTTGCTATACAACGGTACACCATAAATGCGCGGAACAATGTAGTAGAGGATGGCGAACGTCAAGCCGCCGTTCCACGCCAATGCGCCTAAGTGAACGTGCGCGATGATGTAATCGGTGTAATGCGCGATGGCATTTACGGTTTTGAGCGAGAGAGCCGGTCCTTCGAAGGTGCTCATGCCATAGGCGGTGATCCCCACGACCATGAATTTCAGTACGGGACTTTCCCTCACCCGGTCCCACGCCCCTCGCAGGGTGAGCAAACCGTTGATCATCCCTCCCCAGCTCGGTGCGATCAGCATGATGCTGAACACGGTTCCCAGCGATTGCGCCCAGTTCGGCAGCGAGGTGTACAACAAATGGTGCGGTCCCGCCCAGATGTAGATGAAAATGAGGGACCAGAAGTGCACGATCGACAGTTTGTAGCTGTAGATCGGACGGTTCGCCGCCTTCGGAATGAAATAATACATGATGCCGAGGAACGGCGTGGTCAGGAAGAAGGCGACCGCATTATGTCCGTACCACCATTGCACCAGGGCATCTTGCACACCCGCGAAGATGGGATAGGATTTGACGAAGGTGGCCGGAATCGCCAGCGAATTCACAATATGCAGAACCGCTACGGTGATAAAGGTGGCGATATAGAACCAAATGGCGACATAGATATGTTTTTCGCGCCGGTTGAAGATGGTCAGCATCATGTTCAACCCGAAAATGACCCATACAAGGGCGATCGCGATGTCCATGAACCATTCCAGCTCGGCATATTCCTTACTGGTGGTGATGCCCAAAGGCAAGGTGATCACCGCTCCCACGATGATGGCCTGCCAGCCCCAGAAGTTCAAGGTGCTTAGTTTCTTGCTCCACATCGCCGCTTTCAGCAAGCGCGGTAGCGAATAGTAAATACCGAGGAAAATCGCGTTCCCGGCGAAGGCGAAAATCACAGCATTCGTGTGAAGGGGTCGCAGTCTTCCGTAGGTTAACTCAGCGATTCCACCCAGAAACTCAGGATAAATGAGCTTCAGGGCGATGATGAGTCCTACTAGAAAACCGATGATTCCCCATAGGACGGTCGCAATCGCAAAATTGCGAACGATCTTGTTGTCGTAGTTGAAGGTTTCCATCATGGTTTGGTTTTTTTGTCTGGTCTAGGTGCGATTGTGTCGAATAACATTCGGATGGATGGTGTCTTGTCATCTTCGAACTGTCCGTTTTTGACAGCCCATAAAAAAGCGAAGAAAAAGCCGACCGCGATGGTCAGGCTGAAACCGATCAAAATGATGAGGATACCCATGTCAGAGTCTGTTGCGTTTGGCGGTCAACCAGGTCGCCCCGGTGGTGAACGCGATGATGGTGATGGAGCTTACCGGCATCAGGATGGCCGAAACAATGGGTGTCAGCATTCCCTGAACGGCGAAACTGAGTCCCACCACGTTGTATGCGAATGAAAGGAAATAGGCGGCATGCACGACGCTCAACGAGCGCTTGGAGAACGCCAGGAAGCGGGGCAGGTGCACCAGCTCGGATCCTTTCAGGATGGCGTCGGATGCGGGAGTGAAGGCGTGGATGTCGTCGGTCACCGCGATCCCGGCATGCGCGGCGCGGAGCGCCGCGCCATCGTTCAAGCCGTCGCCGATCATGGCGACGGCGGCGTCCGCCCTCATACTCTGCACGATGCGAAGCTTGTCTTCGGGCGATTGGTCGAACCGCACCGACGCGATAGACGGCAACGCCGCCAATAAAGCCTGCTCTTCACGACTCGTATCGCCGCTCACCACATGCATCTCATATCCGTCGCGATGCATCTCGTTCAGCATGGGCGCAAGTCCGTCGCGCACGGTATGCCGGATCTCCGCATGGCCACGGTACTCGCCATTGAACGCCACATAGATCACACTGGAGCTGGATGGAGCCTTCGCCGGAAGCTCGTTCACACCACTAGCGGCAAGCCAGGCATGGGAGCCAAGCAACAGATCCTGCCCGTCGACCCAAGCTCGGATTCCCTTCCCGCTTTCTTCCATGTAGGTGTCGGCTTTGAGGATCGACACCACGTTCAGCCACGTGTTGAACCGCTGACCCAGCGGATGCGTGGTATTGCGAAGCACCGCGTGGATGCGTTGTTTGTCGACGTCGGAAAGCGGTGCTCCGGAAAAAGTTACTTTTGCTTCCGCGTCGGTGAGGGTGCCGGTTTTGTCGAAGAGCACGGTGCGGATGCGGGCCAATTGCTCGATCACGAGCGTGTTCTTGGTGTAGAAGAAATGTCGACCCAAATGCCGGCGCACCGCGCTGAGTGTGAACGGGGCGGCCATCGCGAGGGCACAAGGACACGCAATGATGAGGACCGACGCGAAGACCATGGGCGCCTTCGCCGCGTCGATCGTGAACCAGATGGAGGTCGACACGAACGCGATGAGCATGACCACTGCCGTGAAATAGGGACTGATGCGGTCGGCGATCGACATCATCGAGGCACGTCCGGCTTCCGGCGTGTAATCGCGGTTCCATAACCGCGTGAGGTAGCTTTGCGAGGTGCTTTTGGTGACGATGAGCGTGGCAGCGGTCCCGATCACACGTCCGCCGGCGTATACCACATCCCCGCGGTGTTTGGCGACAGGAGTGGATTCGCCCGTCACGAAGCTGAAGTCCACGTCACAGCTTTCCGACTCCAAGACACAGTCGCAGGGTACCAATTCCATGTTCCGGATGAACAGAAGATCACCGGGCTTGAGATGCGCCACAGCAACCGAAACCAACTTGTCGCGCTCCAAACGATGGGCCGCCAATGGGAAGTAAGCTTCGTAGGTGCGGTTGAAGGAGAGTGCGTCGTAGGTGCGACTCTGAACGGCTTTCCCGATCAGCAGGAAGAAAATGAGTCCTGTGAACGAATCGAAATACCCCGGACCATGACCCGACAGCACATCAAACAAACTCTGCGCATACAGTGCGATGATGCCTAACGCGATAGGGACATCCAAGGTGACATATTTCTGCTTGAGGCTTTGCCAAGCGCCGGTGATGTAATCCGACGCGCTATACAACAACACTGGGAACGATAGCAGGATGTTCAAGGTCACGAAGACGTTTTTGAGGGTCTCATCCAACAATTCCGGCGCGAAATACTCAGGCAGGCTGAAGAGCATCACATTCCCGAAGGCGAAGGCCGCGAGCCCGAGCTTCATCCACTGCCGACGCTTCGGATGATTGCGCTCCGCCTGAAACGACGGATCGGATGCCATCGATAACACCGGCTCATACCCAATCTTGCGCAACAGATGCACGACATCCGATAACGGAATCTCCTCATGGCGGAATCGGATGGCCACGACCCGGTTCGGGAAATCGACTCTCGACTGCAGGATGCCGCTGTTCAACCGCGGCAGATGTTCCAACAGCCAGATGCAGGAGCTGCAATGAATCGAGGGAATACTGAAGGTGATGAAGGTCTGCGTATCGTCGCGATATTCAACGAGGCGCTGGATCACCGTCGGGTCGTTGAGGTAACTCAAATCACTTTGCGAGCGATTCTTCTGCGACACACCCGGCTGAGGCTCCATCACATAATACCCATCCATACCCACCTCATGCAGCAGGTTGTACACGGTCTGGCAACCGGTGCAACAATACTCCTCATCAGGAGCGCACGGGTCTCCGCAATGGAGACATTCGATTTGAGTGATGGTGGTCAATGAATCAGATAATCAACGTTTGTTATTAGAATTGAGGCCAAAAGTCATGCGAACTTCAAGCGCAAATCGAACCATTGGTCGCTCATATTCCGACTGGCATCAGCGATGGTGGTGGTTTTCATCCAATCCTGGATCTTGTTTCGATGCGCACTCCAGAAGTGATGGAACGGACAGGGTTCGATGTGGCCGCATCCGCGGATTCCCAAGAGGCACGATTCGAAAAAAACCTCGCCATCAATAATGCGCACCACCTCATATAAGGTGATGTCGGAGGCGGGTTTGAGCAAAAATACCCCGCCATTAAGTCCACGCCGCGTTTCGATGATGCCATGCGGCGTGAGTTTGGCCAAGGTCTGAGACAGATACGCAGCGGGACAATGCAGCGGCTTCGCCAACTCGGCGGCGGACACGGCTTTACCCTGTTCCAGCCGCGACAACGCGATCAAGGCCGACACCGCATACTGAGATCCGTGAGACAACAACTGCATAATCGAATATCTATGTTTGGTATTCGATTTTACGGATAATACCGCCCCGAGTCAAAGGGCGATGTCGTTTATTTTATGCTGAGTTTGTACAAATCCGTACGACGGTCTTTCAGATTGCGCACGCTACCGTGGCTGTGCAGCTCGCGAAGTAGGTCGAGGTCCACATCCACGATCAGGGTCATTTCCGTGTTGGGAGTGGCTTCGGCTTTAATGCCGTTCGTAGGGAATGAAAAGTCGGACGGAGTGAAGACAGAAGCTTGCGCATACTGCAAATCCATGTTGTTCACTTTCGGCAAGTTGCCCACGCTTCCGGTCACGGCCACATAGCATTCGTTCTCGATGGCTCGGGCCATGGCGCAACGTTGCACGCGGGTGTATCCGTTTTGGGTATCTGTTTGAAAGGGCACAAACAAGATTTGCATGCCTTTGTCGGCCATGAGTCTCGAAAGTTCCGGAAATTCCACATCATAGCAGATGAGGACCCCGATCTTGCCGGAATCTGTTTCGAACACATTCAGTGAGTTTCCACCCACCATCCCCCAATAACTGACTTCGCTCGGGGTGATGTGGATTTTCTCATAGGTTTCGTGGGATCCGTCGCGGCGGCACAGATAGCCAACATTATATAAGGTGCCATCCCTCATGTGCGGCATGCTGCCGGTGAGGATGTTCACATTATAGGAAATGGCGAATTCTTTGCATTTGTCGCGGATCGGTTCGGTATACTCGGCCAGTTTGCGGATGGCTTCGGCTTCAGGGAGATGGTTGTAATCGGCCATCAGAGGCGCGTTGAACAGCTCGGGAAACATCACGAAATCGGCCTTGTAGTCGGAGACGGCATCCACAAAGAACTCCATCTGCTCGAAGAGGGCATCGAGATCGTTCAATGGACGCATCATCCATTGCACCAATCCGATACGGACTTGCACTTTTTCCGGCTTCAGAAGATGCTCTTCTTTGGCGTGATAGATGTTGTTCCATTCCAGAAGCGTGGCGTACTCTTCGGAGCCTTTGTCGCCAGGCATGTACTGCTTGAGAACCTTGATCACCCGGAAGTCATTGCTCAATTGGAAGGTCAGAACGGGATCGTAGATCTCCTTCTGAAGCACTTTCTGGATGTATTCTTTCGGTTTGAGGGTGTCGCTGTACTCGTTGAAGTTGGGGATGCGCCCGCCGAATACGATCGATTTCAAATTCAGCTGCTCACAGAGTTCCTTGCGGGCGTCATACAGACGTCGACCTAGACGAAGGCCGCGATAATCGGGATGGATGAACACATCAATGCCGTAGAGCACATCGCCGTTTTCATCATGCGTGCTGAACGTGAAATTCCCGGTGATCTGCTTGTAGGTATGGTCGTCGCCGAATTGGTCGTAGTCGATGATGATGGACAGCGCGCACCCTACCAGCTCATCATCGGCGAAGATCACGAATTGACCTTCAGGGAACACATCCAATAGTTTCTGGATTTGTGGTTCTTTCCAGTGAGAACCCGCCCAATCGTGATAGGAGCGGATCATCATGTCTTTCAGTTCGTCGTAGTCGTCGCTCTGCAGGTTACGCAGCTCGATCTTGCCGATATCTTTCATTCAGTAAATTTTTTGAAGACGACGATCCCATTGTGGCCGCCGAACCCAAATGTGTTGCTCATCGCCACGTTCACCGTTTTCTTGAACGGTTTTTGTGTGACGATGGAGAGTCCGGTTGGGAGATTGGGATCGATGTCGGTTGTATTGATAGTGGGTGGGATGACACCTTCGCGGATGGCCATGACGCTAGCGATTCCTTCGATGGCGCCAGCGGCTCCGAGCAGGTGACCCGTTTGTGATTTGGTGCCGCTGATGTGCACATTAGCCGCGTTATCTCCGAACAGTTTCTTAATGGCGATGAGTTCGCTGATGTCGCCCACCGGTGTGGATGTGGCATGTGCGTTGATGTAGTCCACATCATCAGGTGTGAGGTTCGCATCTTCCAAAGCCAATTTCATGGCGCGGTAAGCACCGTCGCCTTCCGGATGGGTGGCGGATAGGTGATAGGCATCGGCCGTCATCGCGCCGCCGACCACTTCGCATAAGATGTCCGCACCACGCGCTTTGGCGTGCTCATATTCTTCGAGGATGAGGGCGCCGGCGCCTTCTCCCATCACGAAGCCGTCGCGGTTCACATCCCAAGGACGCGATGCCGAGGCCGGATCGTCATTTCGAGTGGATAGCGCGCGCATGACGGAGAATCCGCCCATCGCCGCGCCGGTGATGGCGGCTTCGGAGCCTCCGGTCACCACCATTTTGATTTTGCCCCAGCGGATGTAGTTTAGCGCGTCGACCATCGCCGAATTCGACGAAGCGCATGCGGTGATCACCGTGAAGTTCATGCCTTGCAGGCCGTACTTGATCGAAATCACACCCGAGGCCATGTTCGGAATGGTGCGGGGGATGTAATAGGGATTGAAACGAGGGGTTCCGTCGCCTTTCACGAATTCACCCACTTGCTCTTCGAAGGTGGTGAAGCCGCCTTGACCGGTTCCCCAGATCACGCCGATGGTGGTGCGGTCGATCGCTTCCAGATCCACACGTGCGTGCTGAAGCGCTTCGCCAACCGCCACGATGGCGTACTGCGAAAACGGGTCATATTTCTTGATTTCGCCGCGTTCCATATAGTTCAAGGGATCGAATCCTTTGAGCTCGCAGGCGAACTTCGTTTTGAATTTTTCCGTGTTGTAACGGGTGATCGGTGCTGCGCCGCTGGTCCCTTCACGAAGGGCGGACCAATACGTTGGCAATGTTAAACCCAAGGGGGTCAATGCCCCCATCCCGGTGATGACTACGCGTTTCATGCAAAAGAATTTAGTAGGCAGAAATGACAGTCAAGATACGACCTTAAGTGGTACAAAAACGGGCAACCATCCCGCAAAAAGTGTGAAGCGCCTTGGAAGCGCTATTCCGAGATTTGGGGCAGACCTTTATCCGGAGCCGTACATATGAAATCACGTCGTGCACAAACCATGGATGGTAATGAAGCGGTTGCTTCTGTCGCCTATCGAACCAATGAGTTCATCGCCATTTATCCCATCACGCCTGCGTCCACAATGGCTGAATGGTGCGATCAATGGGCATCCGAAAACAAGCCGAACCTTTGGGGGGATGTCCCTCGCATCGTAGAACTCCAATCCGAAGGCGGCGCTGCCGGAACCTTGCATGGCGCAGTGCAGAACGGGATGCTCGGCACCACGTTCACGGCTAGCCAAGGGCTGCTTTTGATGATTCCGAATATGTATAAAATGGCAGGGGAGCGGATGCCGGCTGTGATTCATGTCGCCGCTAGATCATTGGCCACATCCGCCCTCTCCATCTTTGGTGATCACAGCGATGTGATGTCGGTCCGAGGCACAGGCTTTGGCATGCTGTTCGCCAAAAGCGTGCAAGAAGCCGCCGACATGGCCCTCATCAGCCAAGTGATTTCCCTCAAATCGACGCTTCCGTTTCTGAATATCCTTGATGGTTTCCGGACCTCGCACGAAGTGCACAAGCTCGATCCCATTTCGGATGAGCTGATCACGAAGATGTTGGATCCGGACGATCTGGAGCGCTTCCGCAACCGCGAAATGTCGCCCGAGCACCCGGTTCTGCGTGGAACCGCGCACAATCCGGATACCTTTTTCCAAATCCGCGAAGCCGTGAATCTCTGGTATGATGCGGCCCCGATCATCGCCAAAGAGGTGATGGACCAATTCGCATCGATCACCGGACGCGCATATTCCTTGTTTGATTATGAAGGAGCTCCCAATGCGGATCGTCTGATCATCATCATGGGTTCCGGTACAGAAACCGTGGCCGATACCGTTGCCTATATGAACAAACAAGGCGAAAACGTGGGCGTGTTGAATGTGCGCTTATTTCGTCCATTTTCCGCGATGGCCTTGTTGAATGCGATTCCAGCATCGGTTCGATCCATCGCCGTTCTCGATCGCACCAAAGAACCTGGAAGCGCGGGCGAACCCCTGTATCAGGATGTGGTGACGGCTTGGGACAGTGTTCCCGGCGTGCGCAAGCCTCATGTGATTTCGGGTCGGTACGGACTCTCATCCAAAGAATTCACTCCCGGCATGGTCAAGGCCATTTACGACGAGCTGAACAAGCCGCAGCCGAAATCCCGCTTCACGATCGGCATCGACGATGACGTGACGCATCTGAGTCTGGATTACGATCCGACGCTCGATATCGAACCCAAAGACGTGAAACGCGCCATTTTTTGGGGATTGGGAGCGGATGGAACCGTTGGCGCCAACAAGAATTCGATCAAGATCATCGGTGAGCAGACCGATTTCGATGCGCAAGGCTATTTCGTGTACGATTCCAAGAAATCAGGATCGCGTACTGTGTCGCATCTGCGCTTCGGCATGAAACCCATCCGCGCGCCCTATCTCATCAGCAAAGCCGATTTCATCGCGGTGCATCAGTTCGGCTTGCTCGACCGTGTGGATACCCTCGAAACCGCCCAGCCCGGCGCCACATTCCTGTTGAATTCGCCTTATTCCCGCGAACTGACATGGGAAAAACTGCCTGCGAAGGTCCGGCATCAAATCCGCGAGAAAAAACTGAAATGCCATGTGGTCGATGCCTATGCCTTGGCGAAAGAGCTGGGGCTCGGATCGCGTATCAACACCATCATGCAAACGTGCTTCTTCGCGATTTCGGGTGTGCTACCAGCGGCGGAAGCCATCAAGCATCTGAAATCCGCCACAAAAAAAACGTATGGAAAACGCGGGGATGAGATTGTGCGTCAGAATTTCGAGGCGATCGACCGATCCATCAGCGCGATGAGCATGCTTCCGATTCCGGATATGGATGTGGTGATGCCGGATGCGGCCATGGCCGATCTATCCGAATTGCCAGAGGAAATCCGCATGCTCACCATGCCGTTGATGGCCGGACAAGGCGATTCGCTGCCTGTGAGCGCGTTTCCGACCGACGGCACCTGGCCCACCGGCACGGCGAAATACGAGAAGCGCCAGATCGCGCTCGAACTTCCGGTTTGGAACACGGAAACCTGCATCCAATGTGGGAAATGCGTGATGGCGTGTCCGCATAGCGTCATCCGTGCGAAAGTACTAGATGAAGGAGCCAAAAACGCGGCACCGGACGGATTCGGCATCATGCAAGCGAAATGGCGCGAACTCACCGGAATGTATTACACGCTTCAGATTTCGGCCGATGATTGTACGGGATGCACCCTTTGCGAAGTCGTGTGCCCGGTGAAAGACAAAGCCATCACCATGGTTCCGGCCGAGCAAGAACGCGAGCACGCGGTTCGGAACTGGGAGTATTTCCAAACCTTGCCGGATGTGACCGATCACGATCATCCGCATGATTTGTCGTTCACGAAAGTGAAAGACGTGCAGCTTCTTCCACCTTATTTCGAGTTTCCAGGCGCCTGTGCCGGTTGTGGCGAAACGCCTTACCTCAAGCTCATCACGCAATTGTATGGCGATCGGATGATCGTGGCCAATGCGACGGGCTGTTCCAGTATTTATGGTGGAAATTTGCCCACTACTCCATGGTCGAAGGATAAATATGGCCGCGGACCCGCATGGAACAACTCCTTGTTCGAAGACAATGCCGAATTCGGATTGGGAATGCGGCTCGCTCTCGAAGTGAAGCAGAAACGCGCACGCACCTTGCTCAATGAATTTCGTGCCGATCTTGGAAGCGAGTTCGTGGATGAAATCATCAACGCAAAACTGGTGACTCAGGCCGATGTCCGGGCCCAGCGTCAACGCATCAGCGACCTCAAACTCCGCATCTCCGACAAAGAAGGACTCCGTTGGAAAGACTTGCTCCGCCTAGCGGATGTGTTGGTCGAACCGGTGGTCTGGATCATCGGTGGGGATGGATGGGCGTACGACATCGGATATGGCGGACTCGACCATGTGATGGCGGGTCGCAACAACGTGAACATCATGGTGCTCGATACCGAAGTGTATTCGAACACCGGCGGTCAGTCGTCGAAATCGACCGGACTCGGAGCCATCGCGAAATTCGCCGCGGGTGGAAAAGACGTTCCGAAGAAGGACCTCTCGAAAATGGCTATGGCCTATGGATATGTCTATGTGGCCCGGATTGCGATGGGAGCGGACGAAAACCAAGCGTTGAAAGCCATCCGCGAAGCGGTCGATTACGATGGTCCGTCGATCATCATCGCATATGGACCATGCATCGCTCATGGACTGGATATGGCGAATGGTCCGTCGCAACAGGAAAAAGCGGTGAAGAGTGGTTACTGGCCGTTGTTCCGGTATGATCCGCGGTTGGAGAAAAAAATGCAGATCGATTCGAAGCCACCGAGCATCCCGATCATCGAGTATCTGAAATCCGAGACCCGGTTCAAGCGCCTCATCGATAGCGAAGCCTCAGCCGAGCATCATGAACTCATCGACGCGGCGCAAGAGTACGTCAATCAGCAGTGGGAGGGATTGGGGAGGATGTGAACTCCGCCTGATTCACATGCCGCTCGGCGTGTGCGAGCATAATGTCGAACAGCACATCCATCCGATAGATCACCAATCGGCTGGCGGGTGAGACCACGATCGCGCCTTGATCGGCCAGGTCTTGATTGTCACGGATGAAGGTGTCCAATTCGCTCGTATGCGCCACGAAACGCGCCACGATATCGGCGGGGATGTCGCTATGGGATGGCTCCCAAACCGGAAACGTTTTGATAGGTTTTCTTCTGTCGGGATGCACGCTTTGCAAGATGAATTTCCCGAAAAAGTTGACCAGGAACCCGAACCGTGCATGAAACGGAAGCGGATAATTCCCGGCTCGGATCTTCGCCGGGACGTCGAAGTACGTGCGGTTGAGCACCATGATATGATCAAGGCATTGCGCCACGCTCCACTTTCCTGGAGCCGGTTGCCGGTTGAGGGCTTCGGCGTCGAGACCTCCGAAGAGGTCTTCGACCCGAGCTGAAATCGCTTTGATGCGATTAACTTCCTTCAACATTTAAAATTCAACATTTAAAATTTCTTCAAAGCTCTTTCAACGCCCCCATCAGCCCCTGAAGCGATTTTTTCGCATCGCCGAAGTACATGTAGGCGTTTGGCAGATAGAACAGATCGTTGTCGATGCCCGCGAAGCCGGTGTTCATGCTTCGTTTGAGGATGACCACGGCCTTCGCTTTGTCCACATCCAAGATCGGCATGCCGAAAATCGGACTCGCCGGATTGGTCCGCGCCGCCGGGTTCACCACATCATTTGCTCCGACAACCAGAACCACATCCGTGCTTTCGAATTCGGGGTTGATGTCGTCCATATCGTACAATTGCGGATAGGGGACGTTCGCTTCGGCTAGAAGCACGTTCATGTGTCCAGGCATGCGTCCCGCCACCGGATGAATGCCATATTTCACATCCACATTCTTGGCTTCCAGGAACGCCGCCACTTCGCGGATGACGTGCTGGGCTTGAGCTACGGCGAGGCCGTATCCGGGCACGATCACCACACGACTCGCATAGGCCGTCATCACGGCGACGTCATCCGATTTCACTTCGCGGATGGTTTTGCTTCCGTCTCCCGTTGCGGCCACCGCAGAACCCCCATCCGCCCCGAAAGCGCCAAACAGTACGTTCGAGAGTGGTCGGTTCATCGCCTTACACATGATCATGGTGAGGATGAAGCCCGACGCGCCGACCAAGGCTCCGCTCACGATGAGCAAGGAGTTGTTCAGCACGAAGCCGGTTGCGGATGCGGCCACACCGGAGAGTGAGTTCAGAAGCGATATCACAACGGGCATGTCGGCCCCGCCGATCGGAAGCACGAACATCACACCGAGCAAGAATGACAAGAGCGCGATGCCACCCAGGATCCAAAGGTTTTCCGGTTCGAACACCAGATAGATGGATGCGAATATGGCAACAGCGGCGAGGATGCCGTTCAATGGTTTTTGTCCGCCGAACGTGATCGGATTTCCTGGGAGTTTGCCAGCCAGTTTTCCATAGGCCATGATGGAGCCGGTGAAGGTCACAGCCCCGATGAAGACCGACATCCCGACGGTGAACAATCCGTCCGGACTCAGCATCAGGGGATCTCTCAAGTATTCGCCACCGGCCACCAGAACGGATGCGCCGCCGCCGAGTCCATTGAGCAAGGCGACCATTTCGGGCATGCCTGTCATTTCCACTTTCTTGGCGATGTACACACCGATCGCCGAACCCACGATCATCCCTGCGATGATCCATTCGAACGACAGGATTTCATGACTGAATAGCGTGACCACGATACCGATGAGCATCCCGAAGGCGGCCCATTGATTTCCTTGGCGAGCGGTAGCTGGAGAACCTAGTTTTTTAAGTCCGGAGATGAAAAAACCGGTTGCAACGAGATAGGAGAGTTGAATGAAGGTATCCACGGGTCATTCTCCTTTCTTTTTAAACATGTGCAGCATCCGGTCGGTGACCATGAAACCACCCACGACGTTGATCATGGCGAACACAATGCCAAAGAAACCAATAATTGAACCCACGAGGCCACCTGCGTGTCCGGCCAAGACCAGTGCTCCGATGATGGTGATGCCTGAAATGGCGTTCGAACCCGACATCAGCGGCGTATGCAAGGTGGTCGGAACCTTTGAAATCACCTCGAAGCCCACATAGCAGGCCAAGGTGAAGATGAAGAGATTGGAAATGAGATCCATGTTAAGCGACTCCTAAAAGGGATTTGATGGTCGGACTTTTCCATTCACCGGCATGCGTGATGGTGGATTGTTCGATGATTTCGTCGGTGAAGTCGAGCGTCACGGCTCCGTCTTTCACCAAAAGTTGAACGAGCGCGAACACGTTTTTCGAGTACAGTTGACTCGCGTGCAGCGGCATCGAACTGGGGATGTTCAAAGGTCCGAGAATTTGGACATGATTCGCCGTGATGGCGGTTTTGCCTGGCTCGGTCAGTTCGCAGTTTCCACCTTGCTCGGCAGCGAGATCGACAATCACGGAACCTGGAGCCATGCTGGCCACCATCTCTTTTGTGATGAGTTTCGGAGCCGGTTTTCCGGGGATGAGCGCCGTGGTGATCACGAAATCGGATACTTTCACCCGAGCGGCCAAGGCTTCTTTTTGCCTGCGCTTGTTCTCTTCCGACAATTCCTTGGCGTAACCGCCTTTCGTTTCCATGTCCTCGGGCTCGAGTTCCACATCCACGAACTTCGCACCAAGACTTTCCACCTGTTCTTTCACTGCTGGACGCACATCAAAGGCTTCCACAACCGCGCCCAAGCGTCGAGCTGTGGCGATGGCTTGCAATCCGGCCACACCGGCACCGAGAATCAGACATTTCGCCGGGGCGATGGTGCCTGCGGCGGTCATCATCATCGGAAGGTATTTTCCGAGATGGGTGGATGCGAGAAGTACGGCTTTATAGCCTGCGATGGAGCTCATCGAGCTGAGCGCGTCCATCTTCTGAGCACGGGTGATGCGCGGCACGGCTTCCATCCCCAATGCCGACACACCCTGAGTGCGCAAGGCCTCAGCGATGTCGCGGTTCTGCACCGCCCAGAGAAAGGAAATCAGGATGGATCCGGATTTGAGTTGCTTGACTTCATCCACTGAGGGAGGAGCCACTTTCAGGATCACATCCGAACTGCTCAGAACAGAATCCACAATCGTCGCACCGGCGGCGACATAAGCTTCGTTCGTGAAATAGGATGCGATGCCTGCGTTGGTTTCGATCTGTACGGAAACGCCCAATTTGATCAATTGGGAAACGGAATCCGGGTTCAAGGCAACACGATTCTCTCCGGATTGTGTCTCCTTGGGT
>CAYPOI010000003.1:0-25459 GCA_964412365.1 uncultured Chitinophagales bacterium
TTCCGGACGGAGCAACATCCGCTACAAAGCCGAAGAATTGCATTTGAATCCGGATGAGCATGAGCATCACATCCCGGAAATCGTGGAAATGCTCAAGCAGCGCGAGCATGAAGGATTCTCCTATGAAGCGGCCGAAGCCAGCTTGGAATTGCTCGTCCGCAAAATCACAGGCCAGACCTGTGACAGTTTTGAATTGAACGGATTCCGGTTGATCATCGAGAAATCGGAAAACAACCCCATCCGCTCCGAAGCCACCATCCGCCTGAACGTGAACGGAGTGGAAGAACATACCGCGGCCCAGGCTCGCGGACCCGTGAATGCGCTTGACCAAGCGCTTCGCAAAGCCCTCATGCGGTTCTATCCGGAAATCGAAGACATGAATTTGTCCGATTACAAAGTGAGGGTGTTGAACGAGAAAGACGGCACGAAAGCGAAAGTCCGCGTGCTGATCGATTCGACCGATTCCGAACACCAATGGGGAACCGTTGGCGTGTCGGAAAACATCATTGAAGCCAGTTGGCAGGCACTTATGGACAGCTTTTCCTGGTACCTGCTCAAAAAGAAACCCGTTGAAACGCCATGAAACCACCGATCCGAATTTTTGACACGACCCTTCGTGACGGCGAGCAATCGCCCGGATTCTCCATGAATCTGAACGAGAAACTCCAAATGGCGGAGCAACTCGAGCTACTAGGCGTGGATGTGATCGAGGCTGGATTTCCGATTGCGTCTGAAGGCGATTTCAAGGCGGTTCGCGAGATTGCGAAGCGCATCAAAGGGACCGTTGTGGCAGGATTGTCGCGCATCAAAGAAGACGACATCAACCGGGCTTGGGAAGCGATTCAGTTCGCTCAGAAACCCCGCATCCATACGTTTATCGCCACGAGCGACATCCATCTGAAGCATAAGTTGGGCAAAACCCGCGAGGAAGCGCTCGAAGCGGCCATCCGTGGCGTCACCTATTCGAAATCCTTGTGTGCGGATGTGGAATTTTCGGCGGAGGATGCATCCCGGACCGATCCCGATTTCTTGTGTCAGATGTTCGAAGCCGTGATTTCGGCTGGTGCCACAACCGTGAACATCCCCGATACGGTCGGATTCGCCGTTCCAGATGAGTTCGGAGCCTTGGTGGCCTATGTGCGCCAGAATGTGAAAAACATCGATCAGGCCGTCATCAGCGTGCATTGCCACAACGACCTCGGAATGGGCGTCGCCAATTCGTTGGCGGCCATCCAGAATGGGGCCGGACAAGTCGAATGCTGCATCAACGGCATCGGCGAGCGGGCTGGAAATGCCTCATTGGAGGAATTCGTGATGGCGTTGAATGTGCGTCACTCCTACTATCAGCGTAAAACCAATGTGAACACGCAGCAATTGTATCCGACGAGCCAATTGCTGAGCCGCATCACCGGGCATGATGTCCAGCCGAACAAGGCTATCGTGGGTCGCAATGCCTTCGCACATGAGGCCGGCATCCATCAGGACGGGATGCTCAAGAATCCGCTCACCTATGAAATCATGACACCGCAATCGGTCGGCGTGCCGAACAACGAATTGGTGCTGGGCAAGCATTCGGGACGCCGCGCGTTGGATGAAAAGCTCAAAACCCTCGGATTCACCTTCACCAAGGAGGAATTGGAAGTGGTGTACACCGGCTTCATCAACCTGGCCGACAAGAAAAAAAGCATTACGGACCATGATCTGGTCCAATTATCGACAAACGGTGTGACCAAAGTCGGTAGCACCTTTGTGAATCAAACCATTCAACACTATCTCAATAAATACTGATGGGAATGACATTAACGGAAAAAATCCTTGCCAAAGCCGCAGGCAAGCGTCACGTCGATCCAGGCGAAACCGTCTGGGTGAACGTGGACATCCTCCTGACTCATGATGTGTGCGGACCGCCCACGATCGGCATTTTCAAGAAAGAATTCGGCGCCGATGCGAAGGTCTGGGACAAAGACAAGCTCGTGATCATCCCCGATCATTACATATTCACGAACGATGTGTACGCGAATCGGAACATCGATATCCTGCGTCAATTCGCCAAAGAGTATGATCTGCCGCATTATTACGATGTGGGCACGGATCGGTACAAAGGCGTGTGCCATGCGGCCATGCCGGAGGAAGGCTTCACGCGTCCGGGACAAGTTCTTTTCGGAACCGATTCCCACACCTGTACGGCCGGCGCGTTCGGACAATTCGCGACCGGAATTGGTAACACGGATGCGGCCTTCATCTTAGGCACCGGAAAATTGTGGGTGAAGGTGCCCGAAACCATGAAATTCGTCTTCGAAGGCGAGATTCCACCTTGGATCATGGCCAAAGACCTCATCCTTCAGATCATTGGCGACATCGGTGTGGATGGAGCCTCCTACCGCGCGATGGAATTCGCCGGGGATGGAGTGATGAGTCAGGACATGGAAGGCCGGATGACCCTCACCAACATGGTGATCGAAGCCGGTGGCAAGAACGGCGTCATCGAACCCGACAAAACAACGTTCGATTATGTGAACGCCCGCACGAACCATCCCTATGAAGCGCTGTACAACGACGCCGACGCGAAATATCACAGCGTTCGCGTCTACAAGATGAAAGACATGCAGCCGATGGTGGCCAAACCGCATTCGCCCGATAACAAAGCGACGGTTTCGGAAGTGAAAGGAACGCACCTGACCCGCGCCTACATCGGATCCTGTACTGGTGGAAAGTTATCTGATTTCGTGGCCGCTGCTCAGATCCTCAAAGGAAACACGGTCGGAGTAGACACCTACATCGTGCCCGCCACAACCCTCATCCGCAACCAGCTCAAAACTGAAATGGTGAACGGAAAAACCTTGTGGAGCATCTTCGAGGATGCGGGATGCAAAATCGGTGAAGCCAGTTGCGCCGCCTGCTTGGGCGGACCTGCCGACACCTTCGGTCGTCTGAACGGCGAGGAAATCTGCATCAGCACCACCAACCGCAACTTTCCGGGTCGCATGGGCTCGAAAAAATCCCAAGTGTACCTGGCATCCCCTTACACCGTGGCGGCATCAGCCCTTACAGGCAAGATTGCCGATCCTCGCGATTACATCGGAGCAACTGTATGAACAAGATCATCAGCGGAAAAGCCTTCGTTTTAGGCGACGACATCGATACCGATCAGATCATTCCGGCTCAACACCTGGTCTACAGCCTTGAAAAGCCGGAAGAGAAGAAAATGTATGGGAAGTTCGCCTTATCCGGTGTTCCGGAAGCGAAATCGGGCCTTCCCAAAGGCGGCATCCCGTTCACACCAGATGACCAATTCGAATCCGAATTCACCATCGTGGTGGCGGGGAAAAACTTCGGATGCGGCTCGTCGCGTGAGCATGCGCCCTTTGCCATGCAAGTGGCCGGTTGCAGGGCTGTCATCGCCAGCACCTATGCCCGTATCTTTTACCGCAACGCAGTGGATGGCGGCTTTGTCGTTCCGTTTGAGTCGTTCGCGGATGTCTCCCACGAGTTCCGCACCCACGACGAGGTCGAAATCGACACCGAACTCAATATCGTGCGCAATCTCACCACCGGCGTCAGTTTTCCGCTCCGACCCTTGGGGGATGTGGCCGACATCGTGGAAGCAGGCGGCATCTTCGCCTATGCGCGCAAACACAACATGTTCTGAATTTAGACTAGAATGACTAAACATATCGTCGTGGTCCCAGGTGATGGGATCGGAGTGGAAGTGACGCGCGAAGCGCTGTCCGTACTGCATGCCGTGACCGCCAAACATGGTGTCACCGTAACCACAGAAGAACATCTAATCGGCGGCGCGAGCCTCGACGCCTTTGGCGTCCCGATTCAGGAGGATGTGATCCAAGCCGCGCGTCGCGCGGATGCGGTATTTCTGGGTGCCGTGGGCGGACCCAAATGGGACACCAATCCGCCGCATCTGCGTCCGGAAAAAGCATTATTGGGGCTTCGCAAGGCACTGGGATTGTACAACAATCTGCGTCCGGTGCAGGTTCATGCTTCCTTAGCGGATGCATCCACCCTTCGTCCGGAAGTGGTGTCGGGTGTGGACATGCTCGTGGTCCGTGAACTCACGGGAGGTTTGTATTTCGGCGAGCCGAAACGCGTGGATCCCATTGAAGGTGGCGAACGGGCCATCGACAGCATGATCTACACCACCCAAGAAATCGAGCGCATCGCCCATGCAGCCTTCAAAGCAGCCCAAGCGCGGCGTAAGAAAGTCACCTCGGTGGATAAGGCGAACATCCTCGCGACGTCCCAACTCTGGCGCAAAACCGTGACCCGCATCGCCCTGGATTACCCCGATGTGGAACTCGACCACATGCTCGTGGACAATTGCGCGATGCAGCTCGTGCGAAACCCAAAGCAATTCGATGTCATCCTCACTGAAAACATGTTCGGCGACATCCTCAGCGATGAAGCGGCCATGCTCACAGGCTCCATCGGCATGCTTCCTTCCGCTAGTCTGGGCGACGGTTCCGCCTTGTATGAACCCGTTCACGGCTCGGCTCCCGACATCGCCGGACAAGACAAGGCCAACCCCATCGCCGCGATCGCGTCCATTGCATTGATGCTCCGATATTCTTTCGGGATGGAAGACGCTGCCAAGCAAGTGGAATCCGCGATTCAGTCCGTATTATCAGATGGTTACCGATGCGCCGACGTTCCGATTGGAGCGAAAGCCGAAATCGGTACATCCGAAATGGGACAACGAATCCGCGCGGCACTATGACCACCAAACATATCACCATCATCGGCGCAGGACGCATGGGCGAAACCCTGACGTCCGGCCTGCTTCATGCCGGCGTGGTGAGGGCATCACAAATCACGATCACCGGGCGAACTCCTGAGAAATTGGAGCGTTTCACGACCCAATTCGCCGTGAACACGTCCACCGACAATGCGGCGAGCGTGGCCAAAGCCGATATCATTCTTCTGTGCGTGAAACCGCAGATGGCGAATGCGGTTCTGGCATCCATCGCGCCGTCGATGAGTCCGGATAAGGTTCTGATCTCCATCATGGCGGGTAAACGCATCGCCTCCATCGAGCAGATGCTTCCTGCGAACACGCCGGTCATTCGTGCCATGCCGAACACACCGTCTCAAGTGATGGAAGGCATGACCGCGGTAGCCGCCGGTACCCATGCGACGACCGCGCATCTGGATCTCGCCCATCATATATTTGGTTCAGTCGGACGATGCATCTCATTGGCAGAGAATCATTTCGATGCGGTAACTGCACTTAGCGCCAGTGGTCCCGCGTTCATCTACATCGTCATAGAAGCCTTGGCTGAAGGCGGTGTGAAAAGCGGACTTCCTCGTGATGTGAGCACCGAACTCGCCGCTCAAATGACCTTGGGCGCCGCGAAGATGGTGATCCAGACCGGGCAACATCCCGCCATATTAAAAGATCATGTGACCACACCCGGTGGTTGCACCATCGATGGAATCCTGAAATTGGAAGAGGGTGGATTGCGCGTCACCCTCATCAAAGCCGTCACCGAAGCCACCAAACGAGCCAGCGAGCTGGGATAACATGAGTTTCAAGATCGAGCCGGCGAGCCGGATGAAAATCCTTCCGGACTATGTGTTCGGACGGTTGAACGCCATCAAACTGAAAATGCGTCAAGAAGGCCGGGATGTGATCGATTTCGGGATGGGGAATCCCGACGCACCAGCCATCGACCCTATCATCCAGAAAATGAAAGTGGTGCTGGATGACGACAAATCGCATCGCTACTCGGTTGCGAAAGGGATTCCGCATCTGCGTCGCGCCGTGGCGGACCATTACAAGAGCTTTTATGGGGTCACGTTGAATCCGGAATCGGAGGTGATCGCCACCATCGGCTCGAAAGAAGGATTGTCGCATTTGTCGCTGGCCTTATTGGGCCCTGGTGACGCCGTACTGGTTCCGGAACCCTCCTTCCCGGTTCATATCTGGAGCGCGGTGATCGCAGGGGCGCAAGTAGTGACCTTTCCGATCTCGAACGATCCGGACGTGTTCATCTCCGGCATGAAAACCGCCATCAAGAACAGTGTGATCCGTCCGAAGTTGGTTTATCTCAACTTTCCGCATAATCCCACCTCCTTATGTGTGGATCTGGCCTTTTTTCAGAAAGTGGTGGACTATTGCCGCAAGGAAAGCATTTTCATCGTCTCGGATTTCGCCTATAAGGACATCACCTTTGATGGATACAAAGCGCCGAGCGTGCTGCAAGTGGAAGGTGCTTCGGACATTGCGGTGGAATTCATCACCATGTCGAAATCCTACAACATGGCCGGATGGCGGATCGGGTTTTGCGTCGGAAATGCGCATGCGGTGGGTTTACTTGGCCAGATCAAAGGATACTACGATTACGGCCTCTTCACCCCCATTCAGGTCGCCGCGATTGAAGCGTTGAAATTGCCTCGCGCCGAGGTGGAATCGGTGGCGAAGAAGTATGAGTCGCGTCGGGACATCCTTTTAGAAGGACTTTCTCGTGCCGGTTGGCCGATTCCCAAGTCTCAAGGCGCGATGTTCATTTGGGCCCCCATCCCCGAAGCGTACAAGCATCTGGATTCGATGGCGTTCAGCGAATGGCTTCTTCAGGAATCGGAAATCTTGGTGTCGCCAGGTGCCGCATTCGGTCGCGCAGGTGAAGGCTATGTGCGATTGAGCTTGGTAGAGAACACCGAGCGCATCCGTCAGGGAGTAAAAAACGTGGCCAGGTTGTTCAAAAAAGTATGATTGGTCGGAACAATGCTTGGGGACCAGAGTTCGTTACCGTGATGACGTGTCATAATAACTATTCATAAAAAATCAACCCCATGAAATCCTACTTAACGATCAGCATGTTCGGTCTACTACTGATGACCTCTTGCGCATTCAACGACAAAAACATGGGAGACGCGACTCTGCGTGTATCCATGACCGACAGTCCGGCCGACTATGAGGAAGTCATGATTGACATCCAGCGTGTCGAAGTGAACCGGACCACCTCTACCGAATCGGGATGGTTCGTTTTATCGAACACACCGATGCGCTTCGATCTTCTCCAGCTCGTGAACGGCGTGGACACTCTCTTGGGTGAAGCCGACCTCACACCAGGTGCGTATCAGCAAATGAGATTGATTTTGGGTTCTCAGAATACCGTCAAAGTAAATGGCATCGAGCATGATTTGACCACACCCAGTGCCCAGCAATCTGGATTGAAACTGAACATCGATGCTCGTTTGGAAGCCGGTGTGACTTATGAGATCCTGCTTGACTTCGACGCCGCAAAATCCATCGTGGTCACGGGTGGACCCAATCCAAAGTACATCCTCAAGCCCACGATCCGAGTGATCACCGAAGCCACATCCGGTGCCGTCAGTGGAACCGTTCTTCCATTCGCAGTGGCATCCATGGTTTCCGTCATTACGAGCACAGACACCTTGAACACCTACGCCGATACGACTACGGGTGGTTTTCTGGTACGCGGCGTGCCAGCAGGAAACTGGGCTGTCAAGCTCTCTAGTGGTGCAACCACGCATCGCGACACCACATTGACCGGAGTCTCCGTCTCCATCGGTGGCACGATGAATGTCGGAACTGTGACGCTTCCGGCAAACTGATATCTGAAATCCTGTTATCCAAAGGGTCCGATGATCACCATCGGACCCTTTTTTATTTCAGAAGGGTCATCCGGCTCGTAAGCACTTCCCCGCCCGCTTCCAAGCGAATCAGATAAATGCCTGACGACAATCCAGCCGCATCGAATGAGACTCGATGCTCCCCTGCTGGCATGATGCCATCAACGAGGACGGCGACTTCACGGCCTAGCATATCAAAAATCTGTAGCTTCACATGTACGGACGCAAGATCTTGCGTCCCCACTCGATAACCGATCACTGTAGAAGGATTGAAAGGATTCGGCCAATTCCCGATTAACTCGATTCGGGATGGATGCGGATCTTCACTTGGCTCATCAATGGACGTGACATCGACGAACATCGGACGGATGTTCAGATCGCCCGATGGCTTGAACACGAGGCTGTCGGCCGATTCAGACAATCCTTCCCACCCTGTGAACACGTACCCCGGCGCGGGTTTGGCAACCAACGTCAGGTTGAGGTTCTTGTGATAGATTCCGGAAAAGTCCCCATCCAAGGTCAAGGTGTTCACATGTACCGTGCCTCGTTCCGGAAACGGATGCGTAACCGTCAAGGTGTATGCATCCCCCAAATCGTAGCGGACCTTCAGCAGATCGCGGATCACACCGGGCCGATGCTGCCCGAAATGCCTCATCAGATCCAAATTCTGCTGCCATCCGTCCAAATTGGCGGGTGGTGAGAACCGATGATCTTGCACACCCCATCGATTCAGATGCTCGTCCATTTCGGGTTCGATGAGGGCGACCAATGAATCGAGCGTGTTCAAGACACGTTGCGGCTCGAAATTCGTGTTCAGCAGATCCAAATACCGGGTGATGAACCAATTGCGGTAACTCGCATTGTCCATGAGGCGGCGAAGAATGAGCGTCGACCAGGCCCGTTCTCCGGTTGGATTCAGCGCGACCGCTAGGTAATCATTTTTCCAGGCATTGACATCCACCAGCCATCCGAATCCGAAATCGGTGTCTTTCATCATCCAGCGCCAGCGTCCGTCGTGTCCATACGGCGCATGAGGCTCGTAGGTGGATGTGGCCCGTCGCCAGTAATCGATGTTGTTATGCGGCCAATCTCGGTTGTTCAGGTAGATGTTGGTCATCACATATTCGCCGAAATTGACCACATCCATCTGCGTTCTCACATAATCGAGCCGGGAATTGTCCGTCAACACATTGAAATTCATGAACTGCGTCATGGCCTTGTAATGATCGGCGCTCCCCTCCTGCACCACGGCGTTCAATTCAAGGAAATCGATGTTGCCGCGGGGAACCCCGTAATGCGATTCGATGTAGTGGTCGTCGTAGCGGTCGCGGATGTTGTGGATGCCCCAGTACTCGCCATTTAAAAAAACGATCGACGGACGATAGTACTGCGTATCGAAACTCAGTCCTCGGGCCAATTGCTGCATGAATCCATCCCGCAACATGGTTTTCGCCCAATCCTGACCCGAATTGCGGAGGATGAATCGGCGATAATCGGTCAACGGCTTGTCTGGAAACAACTGAGTACGGAATCGATTGTCTCCGTAATCATTGCGAGCATACAAGCGGAAGGTTTTCTGCCGGAACGCCCGGGCCCACGCGCCATGCATCCGGATTCCGGCATCCTGAGCCAAGGCCACGCCCCCATCGTCTTCAAACAGTTCAATGTGCACGGGTCGCTCCCACAAATCCCCGCTTTGCGTGAAATTAGCCGGTGTTCCGCCGGTTTCGGTAGCAAATGGATTCGCGGCCTTCCAATCCTGATAGATTTTTCCGAGCACATAGATGCCAGTCTCATGATCGAACAGATTCAACGAATCGGTGACCAACGACACCACCGGCAATGTATACCGAGCCGCTCCCTCCGGATGCACGATATAGCTGTTGGTGTGAATGGGGGTCACACGCAGTCCATCCCGATACGCCGCCGCACGCAGAATCGTGATTTTAAACACCTCACCTTTCGGCGGCGCCCATGGCGCATAGCTGTTGCTCACGCCCGATATCATGGAATAAGCGTTTGGCTCACCATCCCGGCTTCGAATGGGAATCGGTCCCGCTGCGACAGGCGAGAACAGCGTGGGTACCGAGCCGTTCAGCGTATAATGGACCGTGGCTCCGGCAGGCGGAGTCAGAACCAGATCGAATTCGATCGCATAGAATCCGCGCGGATGGGAAAATCCGATGGTGGATTGGGCAACCGACTCAACACTCTGTAGAAGACAAAACGCAAGGCACAGGATCAGAAGACGCATTCAAGAAAATACGCTAATCACCGAGACTCTGTATCGAAACGTCCGAGTTTCGCCCGGTGCCGCCCATACGACCGCTTCTTTCTGGGCGAACTCGACATCCTGACCCTCCGTGTCGGCGCAACCGATCCATGGTTCGATACACACATATGGCGCGCCGGCCTTCGCCCATATGCCGAGATAGGGGAAATCTTCGTATTCGACGCGGATCTTGCTCGGATGTCCCTCCGAAACCAGCTCAACGCCTTTGGATCTCAGGGATTTGAACACCAAGGCGTCCGGAACAAAGGTCTCGGGTGTGATGCGGATGCGCGTTTCGTTGCTCAGATAGGGTTTCGAATCGGTCGTCAGGAGCCCCGTGGGCGTTACCCCGAAAATGGATGCGGTTTCGAGCTGGTCGAAGTCCAGATGCGATTCGCCGAACAGATGGAAGGCCGGATGCGCGCCCAAATGAAACGGCATCGGCACCGAACCCGTGTTCTCCACTTCAAAGTGATTGATCACGGTATCGCCTTCGAGCTTGAACCCGACCCGGAACCTGAAATCGAACGGATAATGGGTGCGCGTTTCGGTATCGGACGTCAGTTCGAACACGAGCTCATCCTTCACGTGGCGGACCACCGAACAGACGCGTCGGCGGAAAAAACCATGCTTCGGATGGGGATAGGAAAGGCCGTCCACTCGGATGGATTCATTCATTTGCACCCCGATCACCGGAAACAGCACCGGAGCCTGGCCGGACCACCAGGCGGGATCGCCTTGCCACAGACGCTCGGAACCGTCGCGCTGGTCGATGAGTGAAGTCCACTCCGCGCCGATCGGTGACGCGCTAAGGCGGAGGATGTCGTTGTGGATGGATGGATTCATGAATCGGTTTTGGGTTTGCCCGGTACAAACCGGTTCGTTTTGGCCAGATAGGCGGCATACTTCGGATCTCCTGCCATTTTCTTTTCCAGCATGGGCACGCCCGACACCTGCAAAATCAAATACGTGATCACGGCCGGACCGATCAACGCCCACCATCCGCCTGCGATCGACATCAAGCCGATTCCCCACCACAAGGTCACTTCCCCGAAATAATTCGGATGTCGGCTGGTGGCCCAGAGACCGGTGTCGAGCACTTTCCCTTTGTTGGATGGGTCGCTCAAGAAATCGGCGAGTTGTTTATCAGCCACCATTTCGGTAACAAACCCAACCATGAAAATCAGGAGTCCGAACGTGTCGATGAATCCCCATCCGCCTGCCGGATTCCCATTCACAGCGATGAGAGGCATCGCAACAAGAACCATCAGAACGGATTGTAGCACAAAGACTTGAAGATAGCTTCTCCAGTAGATCGAATCGCCCCATTCGGCGCGCCAAGCGGCGTACCGTGGATCTTCGGATTTGCCCTGATTGCGTCGGCCGATGTGCCAGGTCAAGCGGATTCCCCAAATCAGGACCAACCCCGTGACGACCGTCGCACGGACATCTTGTCCATCGTTTTGCAGCCAGGAAAGGATGCCGATGAGGGCGATGCCCAAGCCCCAGGCCACATCCGCGACATCCATCCGCTTGCTGCGGATGGAAACGCCGTACCAGGCCAGACTCCACAGGATGACGAAGGAAACGAGTGTCATCCCAGTTTCTGCGTGACCCACGATGCGATGACCGCAACAGTGCCGGTTAGCAACGCGCCCCAGATGATGTCGATGATGGTGACCATCACCGGCCAATCGCGCAATGTGGCTTGATTGGTGAGATCGTAGGTCCCATAGGCGACAATTCCATAGACGGCACCCATCAGGAAAATTCGACCGAAGCCCGATGCTGACGCTATTGCAGGTTGGATGACGAGCAGGGTGAGTCCGACGCCATAAATGAGATAGAAGAACGCGGCAGGACCATAATTCACCGTATCGCCCAAAAGGTGACCGATTTTCGGTTGATAGAACCGGGAATACATGGTTCGGAGCCAGACCGAATCGATGGCGAGCATCGAGACGATGGTGGCTACAACGGAGATGAGGAAGGGTTTCATAGGCGGAATCTACCCAAAACGCTCGTAAATCGCCTTATCGAGGGCGGCGCGGTGATCCGGATGAGCGATGTCGCGCATCATCTTCGCACGCTGATGCAAATTCTTGCCATACAGATTGGCCACACCGTGTTCGGTGACCACATACTGCACGTGCGCCCGAGTGGTGACAACCCCCGCTCCTTCCTTCAAAAACGGCACGATCTTGCTGACTCCCTTCGGCGTGACACTGGGCAGCGCGATGATCGGCTTCCCTCCTTCGCTTAGCGATGCGCCGCGAATGAAATCCATCTGTCCGCCCACACCCGAGAAATGATAGGTTCCGATCGAATCGGCGCAGACCTGACCCGTGATGTCGATTTCAATGGCGCTGTTGATGGCCGTCACCTTCGGATTCTGGCGAATCACCGCCGTATCGTTCACATAGGAGGCTTCCAGGAACGTGAAAATCGGATTGTCGTCGATGAAATCGTACATCGAGCGCGAGCCCACCGCGAAACTGGACACCACTTTGCCGCGATGCTTGCGCTTGCGTGAATTGTCGACCACGCCGGACTCGATCAGAGGAATGAGTCCGTCTGAGAACATCTCCGTATGCACGCCGAGGTGCTTGTGATTGGTCAGGGCACGGAGCGTGGCGTCGGGAATGCTTCCGATGCCCATTTGAAGCGTGGCCCCGTCTTCGATCAATTCGGCAATGAAATGACCGATTTTAAGATCTTCGGGAGACAACGCCTCCCCATAATTCACTTCCGGCAACGGTTCATCGCCGAGGGCCATGGCCGTGATGTCGTTCACATGGATGAAGCTGTCGCCATGGGTACGAGGCAAATTGGGATTGACCTGCGCGATCACCACTTTCGCATTCCGGATCGCGGAACGAGCCACATCCACCGATGGACCCAACGAGCAATAGCCATGTCGGTCGGGTGGCGACACCATGATCAGGGCCGCATCCAAGGGCAGATACCCATTGTCGAACAGCCGGGAAATCTCGCTCAGAAACACAGGGATGTAATCGCCACGGCGGTCGACGATCACCGGACGGATGTTCTGTGAAACGAACAGCGAATTGAAATAGAAGCTTTCCCGGAATTCCGGGTTTGTGATGGGCGTGGAGCCCAGCGTGGTGATGTTCACCAGTTCCACGTTCCGAAGCTCGGACGCGCGTTCAGATAGGGCTCGGAGCAGAGCCAACGGTGTTGCCGCGCTGCCATGAACAAAGACGCGGCTATCGGATTGGATGAGGGAAACGGCCTCTTTGAGTGTGATCATGAGCGAATGTACGACGAGCATCGGACGCGGGGAAGCGTTCCGCCTCAACAACGCAACAGGTGTGAAGGATTGGGCAAAAAAAAACCCGCCTCTTCTTTAGAGACGGGTTTCTTGTATGCTTGTACCGGCGGCCGGAATCGAACCGGCACTCAGTTAAGAACACGATTTTGAGTCGTGCGCGTCTACCAGTTCCGCCACGCCGGCATCTTTTAAATATACGCACTCTCCCCTAAATTGCGCCAATGCATTTGGCTAAAAAACTCGTCGGGATCCTATTTTTTGGTGGCAGCTTGCTCGTCGGTTCGGTTTTCGGCCAAACGCGCCTGTTCACATCCTATACCAAAGCCGATGGCCTGCCGTCCGATTACGTGATGCGCATCTATCAGTCTCCAGGGGGGTTGATGTGGTTCGGCACGGAACGCGGCGCCGTTTCCTACGATGGGGAGCGTTTCACGCGGTACACCACCGCCGACGGACTTCCTCATAACATGGTTTTCGACATGTTGGAAGATTCTCAAGGTCGCACATGGTTCGCCACCCAGTCTCCATCCCTCCGTTATGTGCAACACAACACGATTCACACGTTTTTGGATTCGTCAGGCACCACGGATCCGGTCAGCGCCATCGCAACGGATCGCAGCGGACGAGTCCTGTTTCGATTTCATAACGGAATAGGCGTGTTGAACGGGACACAGTACGAATTCCATCCCATCGACCTACCTGTTTCCAAAGAATCGAACATGATCCGGTTGATGGATGGCCGATTGATGCTGTCCGATTCGAAACATGTGCTGGCTGCGCGCATCGACTCGGGCACCGACCTTCGTTTCGACACCTTGCATGTGTTCGCCCGACACAGCATCTATGCCACGTTTCAGCAGGCATCTGATTCCACCATTTTCATCTCCAACAACGCTGAACTGCTTCGGTATCGGCTTCAGGATTCTGAGCTGCATCTGCTGTCGTCGGTGGAGATTCCCTTCAGCACCACCATGGAAATTCTGCCGGGAAGCCGGTCGAAAAGAGTGGTTTTAGGAAGTCGGAATTTCGGGCTATCGATGGTTCAGGACGGCATCCACTCTCAGATCATCACCTCCCAGGGAAGTCAGAACAACCACATCAGCGCTCAGCTGGTCGATTATGAGGGAAATCTATGGGTCGCTCATTTCGGACAAGGGGTTCAAAAAATCACCTCTTGGAATGCGATTGTGTACGATCAGGAAAGCGGCATCTTGGAACGGAATATCTGGAGGGTGGATACCGACGGCGATCGACTCTTTGCGATGAGTGTGGCAGGCATCCAAACGATTGAGAAGGGTGTTGTTAGGAATGATCTGAATAAGAATTTGAAACACAGAACCGTACGTGGGATTCAGATCGGTGGAAATCGACTTTACATCGGCACCATGGCAGCCGTCTATGTGTACGAATTCAATCCATTGACCAGAACCGTGGGCAATAGAATCGATATCATTGACGTCGGCGATGGGGTGAATGATCTCCATCTCGCCAAAGACGGCACGTTGTGGATTGCCGCGGCAGGAACCACATTATATCGCCGCCTGCTGGATGGATCCATCAAACACTATCCCGTTCGAAACGGTGTGGAACGTCTGATCGGAAGTGGGGACGCGGTGTGGTGGCTCACATCCGATGATGGCGCGTATCGGTTCGAGGCGGACTCACTGGCTCACTACGTGCCCTCCAACTCAGTCTGGAGTCTGCACGAGGATGAGCATGGAATCATGATCGGCACCTCCACCGGCTTGGTACGGATTCCACCGCAAGGTCAACCCACCACCTATCCCGTTTCGGAAGTGATTGGTGTCTTTCCGACGGGCGATCCGGTAACGTCCGTTCCCGCATACTGGGTGATCACTCGAACCCATGTCCATCGGCTGGAGGGCGACGAACTGATCGAAACGACAAGCCTTGCCCCCATCAGCAATGAAATGTCCGGTGCTCATTGGCTGATTCCATCAGCCGACCGAAATTCCATGATTCTCGCCACTGGGAGCGGTGTCCTGGTGTATGATCTGACCCAGTCCGGCCGACAGATTCCGTCTCCGAAAGTGGCGGTTCATTCGGTTCTGATCAATTCACAGCCTGTTCGACTGCGACCGAACGAACCTCTTCAACTGCGCGCGGCGTCCATCGCGCTGGACGTCACCTTTTCCGGACTCACCTTTTTGAAAGAGCGCGATACCCGGTTCACGTACCGGTTGTTGGGTTTGGACGATGAATGGTCGAGCTCCCAACCGATACGAAGTGTCCGTTATGCGAATCTGCCACCGGGCAGTTATGAGTTTCAGGTGAAGGCGGCCAATGTGGATGGCCTCGAATCCGAGCAACCCGCCGTGATTCGGATTGAGATTTACCCACCGATTTGGATGCATCCGCTGTTTTTGATGGTTATTTTCGCCGGCGTCATCGTCTTAGGGATACTTGCGATCCGATGGAAATTGAACGTCGTTCGCTTGGACATGATCAAGCGCAACGAACAACGCCAATTCGAAGCCATTCAACGGATCGGCGCATCGATCTCGCACGACATCAAGAACACGGTCTTCAGTCTGAATCTTCTGGCGCGGAATCTGGAGAAGCGGTTCGACAATCCGGAATTCCGCAAAGACGCCATCGAAACGATTGAATCGAGCTTGACCTATCTGTCGACGCTGGTATCACGGCTGCAAAAACAAGCAACCGGATTTTCGGTGACGAAGGCGGATGTGGACATCCATGAGTTGGTCCACACCATCCAAAAAAGGTTATCTGTGATCTCGGAACGAGACATCACGGTCGACATCCCGACCGGATGCATCCTCTCCACCGATCCGGAAATACTGGAGCGCATACTGGAAAATCTCATCCAAAATGCGATAGATGCCACATCCGCTGCGGATTCCATCACGGTTTCAGCGAAGCGAGAGTCGAACGGATCGATCGTTTGTGTGACGGACACGGGCAAAGGAATGAGCCAGGAATTCATTCGAGACCAGCTGTTCAAGCCGTTTCAGTCGACCAAAACCAAAGGAATCGGAATCGGGTTGTACACCTGCAAAGAATTGATCGAGGTTCTGAACGGTACCGTTACTGTGGAATCCGAGCTCGGCAAAGGCACCACCTTTTGCATCCGTTTTGTATCTTGATGGCATGAAACACATCTACATCAGCCTTGCTTTTTTGTTCGCTGCGACGTCTGTGGACGCGCAATTTGTCTGGAACAACCGTTCCGCCGAATTCTCACTCCCTGAAGGAATCCGAGTGTTCACCGGACATCAGAATTCCCCTGCCTATCTGCTGCATTATATCGAGTTCGACATGACCAATCCGGCGTACATCCTCCATCCGTATTGGTCGTCCACTTATAAAACGACGTCCAACTTCTCCGGAAGCGTTGGAGCCATCGCCGCGATCAACGGCGGATTTTTTTCCACGAGTTCATCCGTTTCGACCATGATTCAGCCGGGTGGTGAAATCAAGTCGCAAAGCATCCAGCTGTTGAACCGCGACGGGATCAATTACCCGGTGGGTCGCTCGTTTTTCGGCATCCTTCCTGATCGCCGCATGCGAATTGATTGGGTCTATCATTTCTCCAACTCCATCCAGGATTTTTACCGGTACGACAATGTGTTCCCCAACGTGATCGGAACGCCCGCGCCAACACCCACCAAGGAAGCCGGAATCCTGTACAATGATGTGTTGATGGGCTTGGCTGGCGGACCCAACCTGGTGTCCAATGGTCAGATCAATGTCACCTACAATCAAGAAGTATTTTTCGGAGGATCGGGATTGGATGGTGGCTCAAACCGGGCCCGTAGCGCCATCGGGTTTACGGCCGATAACAAAGTGATCATGTTGATCGCCGAAACGGGCGCGATGCTCCCCGGTGGCAATTTCGTGTTCTCAAGCGGTGCCACGCTGAACCAAATGGCCCAGTTCATGATCGATTTGGGCTGCGTTGAGGCGATGAATCTGGATGGAGGAGGCTCGTCGACCATGGCGATCCGAAACACCTTGTACAACCGTCCCGGAGGCGACGTATTTCAACGCCCCGTGCCCACCATCTTCGCGATCGTTCCAATCGATTCGTTGAAAATGCCCGCTGCCCCGATGGAAGAAGTCGTGATCGACTCCGATATGAGTGGCGTCACATTCGACGGCACGATCTGCTCCGGATTGTGCACGAACGGATGGTTTCAGACGGCCAACATCAACGATTCGTACGGTGGAACCGGCTCATGGCTGTCAGAAAAGGGAGACGGATCTCGCACGATCACCTTCACTCCCACTCTCAAAACCACGCAATATGAGGTGTTCGGATGGTGGTCGGCATCGTCCAACCGCACGCTCGACACCCCGTTCGTGATCATCCACCAAGACGGACGCGACACTGTTCGAGTGAACCAAACCCTCCAGAACGCGCAATGGGTTTCCCTTGGAACGTATGAGTTCACAGGCACATCCAACGACAAAGTGATTGTATCGAACGCGGCTAAAAACGGCACCTATGTGGTGGGCGATGCGATCCGTTTTGTCCAGAAACGGGCCGTCACCTCCATTGAAACCCAAAAACAGACTACTGACAACATCCGCCTTTCGCAGAACTACCCGAATCCGTTCAACCCGAGTACGGTGATCGGTTTTGAGTTGTCGGTTACCGGCACGGTGGATCTGAAGGTATTTGATACTCTCGGTCGCGAGGTCAAATCCATCATCTCAAACGAACGCATGTCTCCGGGTGAATACACCGTCCGCTTCGATGGCGCGGGTCTACCATCGGGAACGTATGTCTATCGTCTGGTGGTGGATGGGGTGGCAACGACCAAAACGATGACGCTGATTCGGTAAGGGCGCATCATTGATGCACCCCTAACCCAATGCCCCGTCCACATCCGCCCATACATCATCGATGTGCTCCAATCCCACGCTGATGCGGATCATGCCTGGATGGATGCCCACGGCCAATCGATCGGCTTCGGTCAATTTGGAATGCGTGGTGGATGCGGGATGCGTGGCGATGGTTCGGGTATCGCCCAGATTCGCTGTGTGGGAGATCAACTGAAGCGCATTCAGAAAGGCACGACCGTTTTCGATGCCGCCTTTCACCGCGAAGCTGACCAACCCGCCTCCCAAGCTCATCTGTTTCTTCGCCAACTCATACTGAGGATGCGATGGCAGATGCGGGTATTTCACCCATTCGACTTGAGGATGGGATTCTAGGCGGCGCGCCAGCTCGATTGCGTTTTCGCAATGCGCCCGCACGCGGACCGCCAACGTTTCCAGGCTTTTCGAGAACATCCAAGCATTAAACGGACTCAATGCCGGACCTGTGTGTCGCGCGAAAAAACGCAACTCCTTGATCAGGTCTTTTCGTCCGACGATCACACCGCCGATGCCTCTACCCTGTCCGTCGATCCATTTCGTGGCCGAGTGCGACACGATATGCGCGCCATAAATGATGGGCGTTTGCAGGATGGGAGTCGCGAAGCAATTGTCCACATTCAAGATCAGTTGGTGCATCTCGCACAATTTTCCGGCCGCTTCAAGATCGATCAAGTCCAGTCCGGGGTTGGACGGCGTCTCGATGAACATCATTTTCGTGTTCGGCTGGATGGCGGCTTCCCAGGTTTCCGGAGTCAGGACATCGATATACGTGAATGTGATGCCGAATCGAGGTAAGATTTGCGTGAGAATCTGGACGGATGACCCGAATAAGGATCTCGATGCGATGAGATGATCTCCGGCACGAAGCAATCCGGCGATGGATGTGAATACGCCTGACATCCCCGATGCGGTCGCGATTCCATCGTCTGCGCCTTCCAACAAACACATTTTTTGCACGAACTCGTTCGCGTTCGGGTTGGAGAACCGGGTGTAGATATTTCCGGGTTGTTCGTCGGCGAACAAGGCACGGGCTTGCTCCGCATCCTCGAAGACAAAACTGGATGTGAGAAAGAGTGGGACTGAATGTTCCCGTTCCGCGCGTTCGTTTTGAGCGCGGATAGCCAACGTTTCCTTATGAAGCATCCCTAAGCGATTTTTTCGTCGTTCAAATAGACATCCCAGGTCACCGGACCCGCTTTTTCCAAGGTAAGCGTTGCCGAGCAATATTTTTCCATCGACAACTGCGCCGCCCGGATGGCTTTCGCCGGCTCGATGTCGCCTTTGAGCTTGTAACTCACATGAAACGCCTTGAAGGGTTTCGCATCACGCACCTGCTCGCGTTCGCCGCTCACATCCACCTTCAGATCCTCGATGGGTTGTTTCATTTTCTTGAGGATCGAGATGACGTCGATCGCGCTGCATCCGCCTAAGCCCATCAAGAGCAGGTTCATCGGACGCACGCCTAAATTCGATCCGCCGATATCCGCACTTCCGTCGATATGAACCTCATTGCCCGTATCGTTGGTGGCGATCATGTGGAAGGCGTCGTTTACGAGTTGAAGTTGTACTATCATTTTGGTAATTGGTAATTGGTAATTGGTTGCAGGAATTTAGAAGAATCAAACAGGAAGAACTATCAACCAGGTTTTTCCTCTAATTACTAATTACCACCTACCAATTACTATCCTCGTCCCACGTAGCCTTTCCCAGCATGCTCGACACTATCTCTAACACGTAGTTTCTCGAGCCAGGCGTCTGGAAAGATGGAGGTTCCGTGCAGAGCGCCGAGCAGGCTTCCGGTGTAAAACGTGACGGCTCCGGTGCTTCCACCCAGATTGGCGGCCGCGAGAATGCCGTCTTGGAAGGATGCGGGATGCTGATAGAACACCGCTCCGACCACGCTGATGATGTTTTCCGCAGCGATATTCACATCTCCGCACGTGGACGCGATGACTTCAAGCGGACCATCCATCAACGGTTGGATGCTCTGCATCCGACGCTTCAGTTTAAAATCATGCGGAAAGTAGGATTCCGCTTCGTCGACGAACATCAGGGCTTTGGTCAGAAACAGCCCCTTGGCGAAACCCTGCGCATGGTGCTCGAACATCCACGCCAGCAAGCGCATGTACACCCAGGTGCCCTGCTGCCAGACGATGGACACTGGAGCGAAGCTCTTCAGCCAATCGGCGGCATCTTCCACTGACATGGTCCCGCTAGCCAACCGATACGCCGCTGGTAACGCGAACGCGAAGGTATAGTGGCCTTCATCGGGAAATGGCGGCCATGGAAATGCGGCGCTTTTGGGCCATAGTGTGGGAAAGCGGTTGAATGCGTCTTTGATGTTGAACGCGAAATGAGGCAGATCGGGCAACGGATTGGACGATTTCAGGACGGCGAGCATGGCTTCGGTCTGCCGTGCCGTGCTGCCTGCGGGCAATGGATAAAACTCATCCGATTCCGGTCTCGGAGCCGGACCTTTGATCCGCCCAAAATGCTCCTGAATCTGTGCCGGTGTCATGGATTCGCTCGCCATTCCGATGCTTTCGCCGAGTGCGGCGCCCACACATGCGGCGATGAATTTTTGGTCGATAGTCGTGTTCATAGGTATCTGAAATTAACCGAAACAGCGGTCTTTTGCGTTCTGAATCCGCGAGAATTGTTTGTTCACCCATTCGACATGAGCCGACAGGTCCGGATACACCGGATTCCCCGGTTCTCCTGGGTTCGAATAGGCATCCAATGGATTTCCAGAAAGAGATACGGCACCGGATTTCAAATCTTGCGCCGCTTGACGGTACGCATCCCGAAACGGCAACCCATCTTTAACCAATTGATTCGCATGATGCGTGGCAATTACATCCGGTGTGATGCTCTTCTGGCATGATTCCGCATTAAATTGGATGCCTGACAAGCAATGCTCAAACGCATCAAGAACAGAATCCGTAAGATCAAACAACGAGAAATTCGCTTTCTTGATAAGCTGAAGGTCGCGATGGTAACCGGAAATGAGTCCGGAGCTTAATGAACGAATGGTGTGCGCATAGCCTGTCGCCTCGTGCCAGCTGCCTCGGATGAGCTCCAGCGCGTCCGGATTGCGTTTCTGAGGCATGATACTGCTTCCGGACGATTGGTCGTCTGAGAGCCGCACAAAGCCTTGCGCGGGATGCGCCATCCAGATCAGATCCGCCGCCACCCGATGCGCCACTCCCAACCCATAGCCAAGCCAATCGGCCAGGCGAAGATCATCCAAACCCCGGCTCAGCTGCGCTCCCGCCACAGGCGTGATCACCGAGTCGAACGCGAGCAGCTCCGCGCCGAACGCCCGATCCAGCTCGACATGTGGCACGCCATACCCTGCCGCCGTACCCAATGGCGAGCGATTCACGGCCGCATACACGCTCGGAGCCGCATTCAAGGTCTGGATGAGCAGATCCGCGTAACCCAAGGCCCATGCGTCGACCGAGCTCGGCATGGCCGGTTGCGTGTGTGTCGTTCCGGCGTAAGCTACTCCCTTATTGTTTTCCGAGATCGCGAAGAGATGCTTCACGATGGACAGAATTTTTGTCGATGTATGTAGAATTTGCTCACGTGCATGCAAGCGGAGATCGGTCAGAACCTGGTCGTTTCGACTCCGTGCCGTATGGATTTTCTTGCCCAGATCGCCCAATTCAGCCGTTAAGCGATTCTCCACCGCGCTATGCACATCTTCGTCTTCGGGTGCGAGGCTGAGTCCGGTGTCGAGCAAGGAAGAAAGAGCGTCACGGAGTTTGGCAACCTCGGCGTCGGTGAGGATACCGCTACGACGAAGGACCGACGCGTGGGCGGCGTTCGTCCAGATGTCATAGGGCACGAGGCGCTGATCCAAGGCTCGGTCTTGCTCCGTCGTAAACGCATGAAACCAGTCGTGTGACTCGGATTGTCCTTCTTTTTTCCAAAGGCTGCTCATGGATGGGTCTCGAAATAGTCGTGAATGATGGATTTGTACAAAGGTACGGCCGCTTCCAGTTGCGCAATCTCGATGTGCTCGTCGGCGGTATGGGATTTCGTGCTGTCGCCGGGACCGATCTTGATGCACGGGATGTCGGCCAAGAACACCCAATCGGATGCGGTGGGTGATCCGAAAAACGGCTTTTGGCTATGGCGTAGGCAGGATTTGGCGATCACGGAGTTCGGATCGGTCTGCGTGGCCACGAAACGGTTGCTTAGGGTGTGGACGTCGCAAGGGAGGGTGGCTTCCAAGGTAGTAAGGATGCGATGATTCGGCACTTCAGGAATGGTGCGGATGTCCACCATCACCTCACATACTTCCGGATTCGCGTTTTTCGCGGTTCCACCCGTGATCATCGTCGGGGTGATCTTCACCGAACCAATAAATGCATTTTTTTCCTTGAACCGGATATCCTGCAGACTCGTGAGCACCGAACCCATGCGCGATATGGCGTTCGGACCGGTCACACGCGCCGCATGCCCCGATTCACCCGTCGTCACCAATTTCACCAACAGCATTCCTTTTTGGGCCAGGCACGGCGCCAATAACGTGGGTTCGCCGATGAGCGCGGCGTCGGGTTTGAGTCCGACGACTTGACGCAAAAAGTGCATCCCATTGTGTTCTCCTGCGGTTTCTTCGCAGATGGTCAGCGCCACGCTCAGCTTTCCTTTAGGCACATATCCCTCATCCGCCAACTCCAACAACGCGCGAAGCATCGAAACCCCGCATCCTTTCGCATCCACCGTACCACGTCCGTAGATTCTACCATCGCGTTCTACCGGCTCGAACGGATCTCCGATATGATTCGGGGATGGGGGCACCACGTCGGTATGGGAATTCAGCATCAGCCATGGCGACCCCGAACCCAATGAAAGCACCAGATTATCGCCATAGAGCTCCACTTGGACCAGATCCAGAGCCCGGATTTCGCCATAAAGCCATTTGACCAATGGCGTTTCTTTTTTACTGAGGCTCGGAAACCGCACCAAAGCCTTCAGGAGTTCTTTTGGATGATCTTGAAGCCAGTTCATATGAGGATGGTTCCTTTTTGCTTTGCCAAACCTGCCGGATTCGTCAGTTTGACGTTCTTGATGCCCGATTCCAAGGCCTTGAAGCCGGTTTCGAGCTTGGGACGCATTCCGTCCGTGATCCAACCCTGCTTCACTCCTTCTAAGAATAACTTTTTCGTGATGTGAGGTATTGCTTGTTTGTTTGCATCCAACACCGCTTCGGGCTCCATCAGAAACACGAGTTCGTCTGCGTTCAATGCGCTGGCGATGGCAATCGCGAACGTGTCGGCGTTGATATTCAAATAGCCATGCTCCATACTCCAAGTAAGACACCCAATGACGGGGACGAATCCGCCCGTAAGAAGCGTGTGAATGATGGACGGATCCACGGATTCCAACTCACCGACCAACTGAAAATCCGTCTCCACTCCATCCATCATGAGTGGCGGACGCTTATGGGATGTGGTCAATCCCCCATCCGCGCCGGTAAGTCCGACGGCGTGGATACCTCGGGAGCGGAAATCGGAAACGAGTCCGCGGTTGAGGCTTCCACCGACAGTCTTTAGCAACACATCCATGGTTTCAGGTGTGGTGATGCGCCGTCCGGCAACCTGCAAAACCGGAATTCCGAGTTGCTTGCACATCTCGTTGATCTGTTTCCCTCCTCCATGCACCACAACGACTTGTGAAGTTTGTTGTGAGATGTACTCGCATAACAAATCCATCGAGGCGGGTTCATCGCTCAGGCTTCCGCTGAGTTTGATGACGGTCATTCCCATAGCTTCATCAAAATGGCTTTTTGCACGTGCAAGCGGTTCCCGGCTTCCTGGATGTGGACCGCATTCGGAGAATCGAGAACCTCATCGGTAACCACCACATTTCGGCGCACAGGCAAACAATGCATGAATTTCGCATCATTGGTTAGGGCCATTTTCTCTCCAGTGAGCGTCCAATCGCGATACGTCTCCCAACGCAAGGATTTTTCCTTATCCGGATCGGTGTAGACAATCTCCCCCGCCCAACTCTTCGCATACACCACATCCGCGGCATGCAACGCCCGACGCTGATCGTGGTCCACCACAAACCGTGACCCATTCGACACACACATCGTTTTCACCCGCTCAAGCGTCTCCGCATTCAGAAGCATTTCCGGCGGACACGCCAATGTCACGTCGATCCCACTGCGCGACGCCACGTCCAACACACTATTGGGCACCGCGACCGGCAACGCATTCGGATGAGGCGCCCAGGTCAGCACCAATTTCTTGCCCTTAGCCCCTCCCGGGAAGAGCTCTTTAAGGGTCATCCAGTCCGCTAACCCCTGACACGGATGCTCCATCGCGCTTTCCAGATTGATGACCGGAACCGTGGCATATTCCCGGATTCGGTTCAGAAGCACATCCGCGAAATCCGCGTCCCGGTCTTGAAGGCCGGAAAACGCACGGACTCCGATCGCATCGCAGTATTGTGACAACACTTGGATCGCTTCTTTCACATGCTCGGTCTTGTTGCCATTCATGATGGCTCCTGGCTCAGTTTCGAGGGTCCAGGAGCCTTGTCCGGGTTGGACAAGAGCCGTTGTCGCGCCAAGATGCGCCGCCGCGACCTCGAAGGAAATCTTCGTCCGAAGCGATGGATTGAAGAAAACAAGACCTAACACCTTCCCTTTTCCGGCTTGGGAGGTCAAAGAGCCGGATTTCAGGCGGATGGCCGTGTCGATAATCGCGTTCAGATCGGCATTGGACCAATCCGACAAGCTTGTGAAATGAGTGAGTTTATTGGAGGACATCGATCAGTTCGTTTGCAAATTCGGTGATAATGGTCGGGGGTGTGATCAGTGGCGGCATGAGGCGCATCACGTGGGGATCGTCGGAGGTTCCGGTGATCCAACCGCGATGAAACAATTGGGTAACGATGTCTTTGGCAGGTTTCGGCAGTTTGAGTCCGATCAGCGCCCCTTTTCCGCGCAGTTCAATCGGCGCGTCGATCAGGGCTACGTGGAGGGCTTCATACAGACGCGGGGCGTTCGACATGAGGTTGTGCTCGGAAATCTCGTTCAGAGTGGCTTCACATGCCGCCATGGCCATCATGCCGCCTGCGAAGGTGGAACCGAGGTCACCTAAGCTCAGGGTGGTGGCGATGTGTTCGGGCATGAGCACGGCGCCGATGGGAAAACCCGCTCCCAGACTTTTTGCAAGAGTGATGAGATCGGGACGCATCCCGAATCCTTCGCTGATGCTGAAGGTGCCTGTGCGTCCAACGCCGGTCTGGATTTCATCAAAAATGAGTATCACGCCATGCTGATTGCAGATTTCCCGAATGCGCTGGTAATAGGCCACATCCGCCATCACACATCCCGATATGCTTTGGATGGGTTCGAGAATGAGTCCGGCCACATCGTCGCGCGATTCGAGCACGGCTTG
>CAYPOI010000003.1:25559-46971 GCA_964412365.1 uncultured Chitinophagales bacterium
CGGGATGGATGATAGACGACATTCGAATAGAAGGGCAATTGCTGCGCCTGTTTGTAGATGGCTTCTGTGACGCGAGTTGGGGAATGACCTAAGATGGAGACGCAATGTCCGCCATATAAGTCGACATATTTCTTGCCGGCTTCATCAAACAGATGAATCCCTTCTCCCCGCTCGAACACGACGGGCCAGCGCGCATAGGTGAGCGCTTCGTAACGGTCTTCAATGGCTTTCCAATCGCTCATAACAGTTGCGGAGGTGTGAGCAGACCCGTGGTTTCGGGCAGACCCAGCATGAGATTGAGGTTTTGCAGGGCTTGTCCGGCCGCGCCTTTTCCGAGATTGTCGATAGCGACGCCGATCAGGACATGGGTTCCTTGCTTCACCCATCCGATGTCGGCGAAGTTGGTTCCGATGACGGGTTTCAGTTCCGGCATTCCTTGGCGCAGACGCACCATCGGTGAGGATGCATAGGCATGTGCGAAGAGCGCATCCATGTCCACTTCTTTTTTCAACGTGGCTTGGATGGTAATCCAGATGCCGCGCACGAAGGGTCCGCTCACCGGAACGAAATGAACAGGGATGCCAATCGTATGACGGATTTCATCCAAATGCTGATGTTCGAATACCTTATAGGCTTTCAGATTGCCGATTCGGGTGGATGAATGCGTGGTGGCAGACGGTGTGGCCCCGGAACCAGATGAACCCGTGACTCCAGTGATGAATACTTCATTTACGAGTCCCGCATCAGATAAGGGTTTGACTCCCAATTGGATGGCGGTCGCGAAGCAGCCGGGATTGGCCACGAAATCGGCTCCGACCAAACTATCCCGAAATGCCTCCACCAAGCCATATATCGCACGGCAATCGGCACGATGGTCCGAGCCGATGTCCACGATCTTGCCTTTAAATCCGTTCGCGAGAAGCGCATCGACGATTGGCGCGGACTCGCCATGAGGCAATGCGAGAATCACCGCATCGACGCTGGTGGCACTTAGTGTGGCGATATCAAGGATCTTCAAATCATAATAGCCTTCAAACGCCGGGACCAATTCCTGAATCTTCTTCCCTGCCGAGCTCGCGCCATACAGCTCAGTGATGGAAATTCCCGGATGCGAGATCGCGATCCGAAGCACTTCCATCCCGGTGTATCCGCTGGCTCCTGCCATGGCGACCGTGTGACGTTTCACAGGAAATCCTCCGTCTGTGGCTTCTTGAATGCGATTTCTTCAACCCAAGCGCCAAGTGTCGCGGAATCGGCGACGGCATTCACCGCACGGATTCCCATCGTGTTCTGGATGAATTGGATGCCGACCAAGTTATCGGTCACCGGACCCGTGAAAATGTGGATATCACGATTGTATCTCTTCCGGAAAAAGTTATCTGCCGCCCAACAGCCCATGAAATCCTGCGCCGCGACGACATGACAGGTGATGTTGCGCTGGATTTCCTTGTCCATCAGCAAGCTATCGACGCCATACGGACCAATGATTCCATCCCCGAATTCCATCACAATCACATCCGGCTTGAGAGAATTCAAATGATGGATGAGGCCCTTGGCCATGGGTAGAATGTTTTTGCCGGTGGTTGAGACGAGTCCGGCTTCCGAGAAATGGGTGCAGAATGCGGCGCCTTGGTCCATCATCGAGCGAACATCACGCATCAACGACGCACCTGTGAGTTTCACAGCCCCGACCTTGTATCCTTTATCGGCCAAATGCTTCACGATTTGCGATGCGGCCATGGTTTTACCCACATTCATCGCGGTTCCGGTGACACCGATCAAAGGTGCGGTGGATTCAAGCGAATACACCCAATCGATCGCATAATCCTGGATGCAAGCGTGCTTCATGTGTCCGTCGTCATTGACCATCACGGCTCCGAGGACTTCCACGCGCATCGCCGGACCAAAATCCGGATGCGGCGATTGGCACGCCCCGATGATGCCACCCATGTTCAGGATATGCAGGATGTCGCCCGCTTTCACGGAACGGGGAATCACACCGCTGTATCCACGCAAGGCCTGACGTTCACCTAATGCGCCGATAACGATTTTCCCGGGTCCGTAGGTCACGAACTCCCCTGTCGTGATTTCGAGCTTGTTGTAGGTGTCTTTGTCGTCGAGCGTGCGCACCGCGACCAAGTATCCCTCTTGCGCCACCACATTTTTCGCCAATGTGATGGGATTCGTAAGTTTGACCGATCCGGAACTAGATGCGATGATGTCGGCGGTGATGGTTTCGAATGCGATGGTCATGAGTTCTGAACCTGATATGCGATTTGTGTGGCCATTCCGTGAAGTTTGGAGAACGCGCGGGCCTCTTCACCCGTCCATCCGCTCGATTCTTCGCCATATTTGGCGATCGACGAATTCATCAGACTGAAGGGGGATGCGGCCCCGAGCGGAAATACCTGTCCATTTCCGATATGAAGATCCACGGTTCCAGTTACGGTGCGCTGAGAATGCGCGAGGAAAGACTCGATGTCGCGCATCACGGGATCGAAATACTGTCCTTCATGCAGCAACATGCCATAGGTATCGCCCATTTGGTCCTTGATATGGCGTTGCCACTTGGTGAGCGTGAGTTTCTCCAATTCCTTATGAGCCGCATAGAGGATGGTGGCGACCGGCGCTTCGAACCCGATTCGACCCTTGATACCCAAAATGGTATCACCTAAATGCATGCCGCGTCCGACGCCATGCTTCCGGCCGATTTCTAGCACCTTTTGCAAAAGTGGGATGGAATCCAGCGCTTGGCCGTTCAAACTGACCGGAAGTCCGTTTTCGAACCCGATAGACAGTGTTTCCGCGGGTTCTGTGAACGTCGCGGGGTTTTTGAGATGCGGGAACGCCTCGAACGGAAGCGCTTGCTCGGATGTCGTGGTTTCTTTTCCGCCGATGGTGGTGCCCCAGAGTCCGTCGTTGATCGAATATTGCGTGGTTTTGTCCGAGACCTCGAAGCCGCGATCGCGCAAGAATTGCGTGGTGAAGGCCCGGGTGAGACGCAAATCACGGATCGGTGTGAGGATGTCGACCCCAGGAAGCAAGGTGCGTAGTGCCACATCGAAACGCACCTGATCGTTGCCGGCCCCGGTCGAACCATGGGCGATGCGCGTGGCGCCGATGGATTTGGCATACCCGACGACCTTTTCGGCCTGGATGAACCGCTCGGCACCTACGCACAGAGGATAGGTGCGGTCGCGGAGCACATTGCCTCGGATCAGCCAGCTCAGGATGTCCGTGTACATGCTTTGCGTGCCGTCGATGGCGGTGAACGATGCCGCGCCGTAAGCCAAGGCTTTGGTTTCGAGAGCGAGCAGCGCGTCGGGCGAGAGGCCCGAGCAATCCACCGTCACAGCATGCACCGGCGCGCCGTGGGTTTCGTTCAGGTACGGAATGCAGAAGCTGGTATCCAGACCTCCGCTATAAGCGAGTATGATGGGTGATGACATGGGTTTATGGGCAAAAAAAAAGGCAGGATCTGCGAAGATCCTGCCTTTATTGAATGTGGTTGTTCCCTACTTCAAGACATAGCCTTCGCCGACGGAGTCCGTTTGGTCCTCTCGTTGCGAAATGGGCTTAGCGCTGATTTGTTGAACATCCCCAATGATAATTCTTTTTGAAGGGAAATGGAAATAGGTTTTGCCCTACCTTCCCCCATGTCCCTCAAACTCCTCATCCGTGATGAAGCCAAGCGACTCGGTTTCGAGGCCTGCGGCTTCGCCAAGGCCACGCGCCTGGATACGGAAGCAGAACATCTGGAGACCTGGCTGAAGGAAGACCGCCACGGAACGATGGCATGGATGGAAAATCACTTCGAGAAGCGCGTGGATCCGCGCCTGCTGGTCGATGGAGCCAAGACGGTGATTTCCGTGTTCCGCTCCTACAATCAGCCCGAGCAGCGTGCCGAGGACATCGCCCATCCCGAACGTCCGCGGATTTCCCTGTATGCCCAAGGCGACGATTACCACGACGTCCTAAAATCCTCCCTCGCCGAGCTCTTCGCCTTCATCCGCTCCTTGGCCGGCCACGTTGAGGGACGCGCATTCGTCGACTCCGCCCCCGTGCTCGACAAAGCCTGGGCGGTCCACGCCGGAATCGGCTGGCTCGGCAAGAACGCCAATGTGCTGAACAAAGACCTCGGCTCCTTCTTCTTCATCGGCGAACTGATCATCGACTTAGAGCTCGAACCCGACTCCCCTACCACCGATCATTGCGGCACCTGCACCCGCTGCATCGATGCGTGTCCTACCGACGCCATCTATCAACCCTACCGCGTCGACGCCACCCGATGCATCAGCTATTTGACGATCGAGCTACGCGAAGCCATTCCTGACGAATTTCATGCATTCATGGGAAATTGGATGTATGGATGTGATATCTGTCAGGATGTGTGTCCGTGGAACCGGAAAGCCGAACCCGGCTCCGATCCCGCATTATTGGCTCGCATGGCCCTCCGCGAACGCGACCTTGATTTCTGGAACGAACTCGACCTCCCTCTGTACCAGGAGCTTTTCCGCAAAAGCGCAGTTAAGAGGACGAAGTTCTCAGGGCTGAAACGAAACATCGAAGTGATTGGACGAAATGATAAAGGGATGAAACGATGAAGGCATCGGACACTTCATCATTTCATCCCTTCATCTATTCATCTGGATCTTTCCCTAGAAAGACCCCTCACGGTCCTTCAAATGCTTATACAGCAATTCCCTTGCTCGGAAAATGTGGGCTTTGACGGTGCCAAGGGGTAGGTCGAGCATCTCCGCGATCTCCTGATAGCTTTTCTCTTCCATGTGCCGCATCTGGATCACTTCCTTGTATCGAGGTGGCAGCAGATCAATCGCTTCACGGATGATCTTGGCACGCTGCGAATACTGGATGCTTTCATCTGTGACCTCGGAATCATCGGCCACTTCCAGCTTCATCTCGCCGTCTTTGGTCTGGACCGGCTCATCCAACGACATCGTGCGAAGTTTCTTTTTCCTCAGATGATCGATGGTATGGTTCGTGGCAATGCGGTACAGCCATGTCGAGAACGCATAAGTAGGATTGAATGAATGGATGTTGTCGAACGTCTTGGCGAAGATTTCTTGAAGCAGATCTTCGACCAGATCTCGATAATGAACCATCCTAAGCACATGAAAATACAGGGGTTGATGATATTTCCTCATCAACAACCCAAAGGCCGCTTGATCGCCGCCGGAGGCACGGTTGACCCATTTAAGGTCTTCCAGACTGCTGGCTGATGGGGTATGGCCTGTCGCTTGTTCCTGTTCTTGCTCACTCATTGGGCAGAAAATAACAGTTTTAATGTTTTGTTTTTAAACACAAATAAATACTTATCTTGAATTGTGTCTGTTCACGTGTGCTTACAGACCAACGTTGCATCGCATCCAAAGTGGATGCAGTCAACGCGAAAAAAAGCACTTATTACAATTGGATTCGGTATGAATATTTATGTCGGTAATTTGCCTTACTCAACAGATGAAGAAGGCCTACGTCAAATGTTTTCCCAGTACGGTGAAGTTGCTTCAACGTCTGTGATTATTGATCGCGCAACTGGTCGCTCACGCGGTTTCGGTTTCGTTGAAATGCCAAATGATGATGAAGCTCGTGAAGCTATTGAAACCATGCATGGTGCTGAACTCGCAGGTCGCGCTCTCGTTGCAAACGAAGCCCGCCCACGTGAAGAACGCCCATCAAACGGTGGTGGCGGTAGCAGAGACTCACGCGGTCCACGTCGCAACAACTTCCGTTAATAACGGTCTGCATCGTATGCACAAAAAGCCCGCTCTGCGGGCTTTTTTGTTTTCAGGAACCTGAGTTCTTATTCCTGCTCGGCCAGCCAGAGCAACATGCCGTGGCGAATCCCTCCTGCCGAGACCTCTAATCGCTCCGCTCCGATCGCCCTCATCGCCGCGATCAGGATTCCCAATCCGGCCAAGATCACATCTTCCCGTCCATGTAGAATTTCGGGATGCCGTTCTAACAAGGTCTGTGGCGTCAACCTCGACCAATCGTCTTGCAACGCGATCAACCCTTGCAGACTCAAATCCGGACTCACGGCTTTCACAATCCCCGCTGTTCCGGCAACGCCTACGGCACGGATTCCATCACCTGAAAATCCCTTTTGCTGAAATTGTGACATCAATTCGGCTTCGGCCCCAACCGGCGGTCTCCATCCATATCGCTCGCTGTAGCGTACGCTTCCTACATCAAACGAATGTTGTTGGCTGATCACACTATCTGTCGCCAAAATGAGCTCGGTGCTGCCTCCCCCGATGTCGATCACACAAATATTTCCATCCCTAGCTTCGGGCAGCATGGATAATGCTCCCACAAAGGTGATGTCGGCCTCTTCATCGCCTGTGAGGATGCGGATGCGATACCCTGTGGCTTCTTCCACCATCCATAAGAATTCGATGCGGTTGGCCGCATCTCGCACAGCCGACGTGGCGGTAATGACAACAGGTAGCACGCCGAATCGCTCATAAATCGCATCGCGATACTCCACGAGCACCGAAATGACCTCCATCATTTTGTCCGGATGCAGATTTCCGCTTCCATCCACACCTTTTCCTAATCGTGGGATGCGCTCCTCTTCATACAAGGGCGTGATGATGCCATCGACCACATCCGCCACCAACAGCAAGACGGTATTCGTGCCGATATCGATTGCGGCGGCTCTCATCCCTTCACCAGATGGATGGCGCACCAATCGTTCTCGTAGGTGGTTTCGATGTGCTTCAAGCCGGCATAAACCGGATGCGCGAGGATCGGAGCTTCATCGGGGATCATGAGTCCGGAAAGGACCAAATGCCCGCCTGGCTTGATGAGGGCCACGATGTCTTTCGCATAGGTGAGCAACATGTCGCGGATGACATTCGCCAGCACAATCGAATACGTGGACCATTCCGGCACCGTCTCGAAGGATCCGATCTTGACCTGCATCTTGTCTTGCACGCCGTTCAACCACATGGTTTCGACGGCATTGTCGTAACTCCACTCGTCGATATCGAATCCGAACGCGTGCGACGCACCCAGTTTGAGCGCGGCGATGGCCAAGATGCCCGTTCCCGTGCCCACATCCACGATGGTATCCCCTTTCTCGACCACGTAGGGTAGCATTCTGAGGATGAGTCGTGTGGTTTCATGATAACCGGTGCCGAAGGCTTGCTTGGGATCGACTATGAGCGGGATGAGTCCTTCGGGACACGTTTCGCTCGTCCAGCTCGGATGCACCCAGAAATGTCCCACTTGCATGGGTTCGATGGTTTTTTCCCATTCCTCGTTCCAATTGCGTGGCTCATGGAGATGTTCGGAGATGACGTCGCATCCGTGCCCCATCGCGCTGAGTCCGATCTGGACTTGTTCGCGGGTCACATCATCCAACAAATGCTCTTCGATGTAGGCTTTGATGCGGTTGTCTTCCTGCTCAAATCCATCAAAACCCAATTCAGACAATTCGGAAATCACGATTTCCTGAATCTCGTCGGGCACCTTCAGTTCGAAACAGATCCAATTTCCTTGGCTCATGATGGTATCCGGTTATAAATGAGTTCTACAAGCACATCACCCACCGCCTGGAGGGTTTCTGTGCGGATGTTGTCCATATCGTCGCCCGAGGTATGCCAATACTCAGGAAACGGGTAATGGATGATGTTGATGGTGGGTAAACCATACACTTGGTTCAGGATCATGTGGTCGTCGGCAACTGGCTGACTCGTCTCGTTCAAAAACATGGATGAATGTCCGAATTCGGACGCGATACTCCACACTTCTTCGACCACGGGTGCCGCATAGCGCATGGAAAACCCTTCTTTCGGGAAGCGCGGATTCACCCCTCCCACCATGTCGAGCAGGATGGAGAAACGCGGCATATACCCCGCGACCGGCGGGTTGTCCGACCAATGCCGGCTTCCGAGGAAATAATTGTCGAGATCCGATTCCACGCCATAATCCTCCCCATCGAAAAATACGATATCCACACCGATGGGTGGTGGATTTTCGGCGAAAATCCTTGCCAATTCAAGCAAGACTCCGACTCCCGAAGCGCCGTCATTCGCCCCGAGTATAGGATTTCCTTTGGTGGATGGGTTTTGATCTTGGTCGGCCCGCGGACGCGTGTCCCAATGCGCGCAGAGCATGATTCGTGTTTCTGCAGACGGATTGAATGCGGCGATCACATTGGCCAACTGAAGAGTTTCGTTGTAGCCAGGGGTTTGGAAGCGCTGGACAAACATCTGTCCGCCGGAATAGCGACGCAATTCGTCGGATAAATACTTCAATGTGTTCGCATGTCCATCGGAACCGGGGTTCCTCGGACCGAAATCCACTTGGGTCTGGATGTAGGTAAACGCTGAGTCTGCAGAGAATTCGGGGACATTCCCTTTCTTATCAATGAAATCAAAGCGTCCACTTGGTTTTTTTTCGGAGGCACATCCGGAAAGAATCAGCAGGACAAGCAGCAGGACAGATTTAGGTACGCGCGACATGAACGGATGAGGCTTGAGCCACGGGCAAGATCACCGCATCCAGGATGTTCACATGCGCCGGGCGATTGAGGATAAACACGGCGATCTCGGCGATATCGTCGGCAGTAAGGGGTTCAATGCCTTTATAAATACTCTTGGCTTTGTCCTTATCGCCATGAAATCGGACTTCGCTGAATTCGGTTTCCACAAGTCCGGGCGACACCATGCTCACGCGGACATCCGTTCCATTCAAATCCATCTTCATGGCGCGAGTGAAAGCGTACACCGCATGTTTGGTAGCACTGTAGACGGATCCATTGGGATAGGCTTCGTGTCCGGCCAGGGATCCCACATTCAAGATATGTCCCTTGCGCTTCGCGGCCATGTCTTTGGCGAACAGCTGGCTCATCACGTACAGACTGACGAGATTGGTCTGCACCATCACATCCCAATCTGCCAAATTCGCGGTGGTGACGGGGTCGAAACCGGATGCGAGTCCGGCATTGTTCACCAGAATGTCCACATCCACCTTGATCGATGCATGAAACGCGATGCACGCCTCACGATCACGGATGTCGAAGCTTGAGGTGATGACCTCAATCACATGATTGTTGACCAACTGCGTCTTGAATGTTTCGAGGCGGTCGCCACGGCGCCCGGTGAGAATGAGGTTCACCCCCATCGAGGCCAACAGTTGCGCGATGGCTTTGCCAATTCCGGATGTGGCTCCGGTCACAACCGCCCAATGGCCGGAAAGCCGATTCATCAGGCGTCTCCGGACATACGTTCGACCGCAGATCCGGCTCGGATGAGCTGTTCTTCCTGGAACGCGCCTGCCATGAATTGAACCCCGATCGGCATACCGTTCGAATGGGTTCCACAGGGCACGGAAATACCGCAAATACCCGCCAAATTCGCGGAAATCGTATAGATGTCGTTCAGATACATACTCACCGGATCGTCAGAGTTCTCACCAAATTTAAATGCGGTGGTGGGGGATGTCGGCGAAATGATCACATCCACGTTCGTAAACGCATCCGCGAAATCCTGTTGGATGAGGCGGCGGATTTTCTGTGCCTTCCCGAAATAGGCCTCATAATACCCTGCGCTGAGCACATAGGTGCCCAACATGATACGGCGTTTCACTTCCGTGGAGAATCCTTCGGTACGGCTTTGCTTGTACAGACGCACCAGGCCGCTTTCGTCGGACCCTTCGGCGATGGCGCGATGTCCATAACGGACGCCATCAAACCGTGCCAGATTGCTCGACGCTTCGGCTGTGGCCAATATGTAATAGGTCGCGATGGCGTAAGGTGTGTGCGGAAGGTGGATCGGAACGATCTCAGCCCCTTCGGATTCGAATTGATGAATGAGCGTTTCGATTTTGGAACGGATTTCGGAATCCAATCCTTCCCCGAAATACTCTTCCGGCACGCCGATTCGAAGTCCTTTGACTGATTTTCCGACGGAGTCGGAGTAAACCGGAACTGGTTTGTCGGAACTGGTCATATCATTCGCATCGCGGCCGGCGATGACCTCCAAAATCGTGGCGGCATCCTTCACCGTATGGGCAATTGGTCCGATGCTGTCGAACGACGACGCATACGCGACCAATCCATAGCGCGACACACGTCCGTAACTCGGTTTGATGCCGACCACACCGCAAAATCCAGCGGGTTGGCGGATGGAGCCACCGGTGTCGGAGCCAAGAGTGGCGTCGCAGAATCGGGCCGCAACAGCCGCAGCGCTTCCACCGGACGAGCCACCGGGTACGCGCGTGGTATCGTGGGGATTACGGGTTGGTCCGTAAATGCTGTTCTCATTGGACGAACCCATGGCGAATTCGTCCATGTTGGTACGTCCGATGAGAACGGCGTCGGCGGCTTTGAGGCGTTCGATGACGGTCGCATCGTATACCGCCTCGAAATTCTTGAGGATGTAGGACGCGCAGCTGGTGACCTTCCCCTTCTCGCTGATCAGGTCTTTGATGCCCATGATGGTTCCTGCAAGCGGTCCGGCGGTGCCGGCATCGATTTTCGCTTGAACGGCATCGGCTTGACGCATCGCATCCTCTTCATAGACACGGACGAACGCGTTGATGTCAGAATTCCGGGTGCGGATTTCGCTGAGATACGATGCTACGCGATCGGGTAGACGATGTGAACTCACTGCAGGGAAGCGTCCTCTTTCTTACGAGGAGTTTCTTTCACATCTTCAGCACCTTTTTCAATCTCTCTGCGGATGTCCGTAGACGCTTTGCGGAACTCATTGATACCCTGACCGAGGCCGCGGGCCAATTCCGGAATTTTCTTCGCACCGAACAATAATAGGATGATCAATACGATCACTACCCATTCAATAGCACCTAAACCCATAATGAAGTTTTTTCTTGTATATTTGCGCGCCTTTAGCGCATTATCCTTGAAGATAGCGAAACCATTGAAAATTATTTTCAGCTACCTTCGTTACGCACACAAATATTCACTGATTTCACGAAAACGGGTAACATATGATCTGGACCGTTGAACTAGCCGCCACCTTAGAAGACGCACCTTGGCCAGCCACTCGCAATGAACTGATCGAATGGTCGGAACGCAACGGCTGCCCACAGCAAGTCATTGACAATCTTTACGAACTGGACGAAGAAGACGACACGCCTTACGAAAGCATCGAGGAAATCTGGCCCGATTACATCATGAAAGAAGACTTCTTCCACGGTGAGGATGAAGAAGGCTTCGACTATGACGACGTCTGATCGTTTACTGGTTTTTCTTTTCGTCTTTTTAGCCTCTTGGGGATCGGCCTTCGCCCAAGAGCAGATGGTTGTGAACCGTGTTCGGTTCGCTGGCAATGAGCACGTGCGCGCCGGCACCCTGGAAACCTTGGTGCGTACGCAGGCCAACCGGGAGCTGTTCAGCATTCCCGGTTTCAAAGTATGGCTATGGGTGAATGGCCTGAATGGAAATTGGGGTGAGGCCCCCTTCCGGTTAGATCGGATCACGGTCGCAGCCGACATCGAACGGATCTCAGGCTATTACCGATCGATTGGCTATCTGGATAACCGCGTCGACACCATCATCACCGAATTCACGAAAGGAAAAGTAGAGGTTTCCTTTCTGATCAATGAGGGCAGTCCGTCTGAAGTTCGAACGGTTACCTATAGCGGTTTTCCAGACTTCGAAGATCCGTCCATTCTTCAACGCTTCTATCGCCGAAGCAATCTGGCAGACCGCAGAATCGACGATTCGACGTTCTCCGTGAGAAAAGTCCTTGATTATGAACTGATCGGATTCGAACGGACTGCCATTATCGAACTGCTGAAAAACAATGGATATGCGTCGGTTTCAAATGATTCGATCCGCGCGATCGTCAAACGCGATTCACTGAATCCAACCCAGGTCGATATGATGTTCCGCATCACTCCCGGTCGCACCTATACGTTCGGGGATGTCTACTTGAATTTGTCTGGTCCTACCGGTCTGACAAAAACTCCTGAATTTGACACCCTTCACACCGAAAACGGATCCTATTTCGCGCAGAAAGACGACGAAGCCTTGTCCCGCTTCCGACTATTATACTCGAATGTCTCCATCGAGCCCGGAACGCCATACAATCACGAGATGTATCTGCAGACGATCCGTCGCTATCAGAACTTGGGCATGCTGAATGTGCAGCAATTCTCGTTGAGTGAAGACGGGACGTTGCCGAATTTCGCGCTCGATACCCTCCCCGTCCGCATCGACATGCAGACCATTCCTCGGCAACGGATACGCTCGGATATTTTCGGCATGCAACGTTTCGGATTCGGAGCCGGTGCGGGGATTGTGTACACGAACAACAACCTGTTCGGAATGGCCGAAGCTTTGGAGATCGGTGCCAAAGGTAGTTTCGAGAACGCGCCGAGCATCCGAAGCAGCCTGTTGCGCAGTTTCGAGGGGAATGTGGCCTATTCTGTTCCAAAATTGAACTTTCCTCTCCATTCACTGAACGATCGATCGGCGTTTTTGAACTCCAGAACACGATATGGAATCACCGTGGCGCAGGTAAGCCAGCTCAACTTCACCGTGAACGCCAACATCCGGTTCAACATGACTTATGATGTTCAGCATCGTCCAACACTCTCGAGCACGTTAGAACTCATCGAATTGGATTGGTTGGATGCGAGTCCGTCTGAATCTTTCAGAGAAAGGATCGACAGTACTTTCGCTGACAACGCATTTCAACGTGAGCGCATCCTGGCGGATTTCAGCCAGCAGTTCAACTCCACCATTCGATACACCATCCGGTCATTCAATACGGATTTCATCAAGCGGAACAGAGGTTCTGTTAATGAATTTTCCATTGAATCCGGTGGTAACATCCCATGGTTGATCGAGAAATACTTGGTGCGTCCCGGTGAGCCCTTGCAAGGCACCATCCCCAGCTTCACCTTATCGGATTCGACCCTCTCCTATGCCCGATATGTGAAGGCCTCGTACGACCATCGACGATATTTCAGCTTTTTCGACAACACGGTCTTCGCCTGGCGTCTATACGGAGGTGCGGCCTATGCGTACGCCGAAACAAGTCAAATCCCGCTGAATCGTCGGTTTTTCGCAGGTGGTAGCAACGATATCCGTGGTTGGAGGCCGTTGCGATTGGGTCCGGGGGATGTTCCCGAAGGCGCGGTTACGGTGAACGGAGGTGATGTGAAACTGGCCACGTTCTTCGAGCTGAGGCATCTTCTCATGCGAAATGTCATCAGCACGAACTGGCATGTCGCTGGTTTCGTGGATGTGGGCAACATATGGTATGGCCCGGGTTCGTTGGACCAACAAGGACGGTTCAACTACGACGATTTCTACAAGGAATTGGCCGTCGGGGCCGGTTTGGGTGTTCGCCTCGATTGGGAGTACATCATTTTCCGCATCGACGTGGCTTATAAGATTCATGATCCGTCCGTCAATACGGATGGTAACCCCAAAGGGTGGTTTAACTCCCCCGGTTCGTATATTCACTTCGGAATCGGACATTCATTCTAAGGCATTTTCCCATGGCGATTAAGAATCTTTCGGACATGAAGCAGAAATCGAATGTGATTTTCAAATCACGATTTCTCGCGCAGATGAATCCGTTCGAACGAATGTCTTTTTTGCAATTATGCAATGAGCGAACCTACCGTGCCGGCGAATACATCTACTATCAGGGCGACCCCGGAACCGGCATGTACATCATCGAATCCGGAACCGTCGAGTTGGTGATCGAGACGGAAAGTGATGAGAATACCGAAAAGCCAAGCTATTGTTTGGAAGCTCCCGAGAGTTTCGGAGCCCTGTCTGTAGGATACGATATGCGTCGGATGTCGTCTGCCCGATGTGTCACCGATTGCACGCTGTACGGCTTCTTCAAGCCTGATCTGGAAACCTTATGCCGCCGATTTCCAAAAGTGGGTATCAAATTCCTCGGCATATTGAACATGATCGCTTTGAAGCAACTGCAAGTCACAGTCAATCACCTCAAAAAGCATGCGGGTGAAGCAGAAGCCCTCGCTTTGCAATTCGAAACGTATTACACATCCGGATGACATTTGAAAAAAGGTGAGATCGTAACCCTCCGCATCGATTCCGCGGCGTATGAAGGAAAAGGAATCGGCAAATTGGACGGATTGGCTGTGTTTGTTGGCGGCACCGCACCAGGCGATCTGGTAGACGTCCGAATCACGAAAAAGAAATCCAGCTTCGCGGAAGGCACGTTAGTGCGGGTACTGGAATCGGGACCGGATCGCATCATCCCTCCTTGCCAGCATGCGTTTGTCTGTGGCGGATGCACATGGCAACACGTGTCGTATCCGGCACAGACCGAGTTCAAGCGTGGTCATGTGCGCGACCACTTGCATCGCATCGGCGGCATGCGCCATCTCGAGCCACATCCCACCATCGGCTGCGTCGACTCCTTCCATTACCGCAACAAAATGGAATACACCTTTGCGGAGAGGCGCTGGCTGACCGATGAGGAAGTGGCTTCTGGCGAGATGTTCACGCAAACGACCGCGCTCGGATTGCATATTCCGGGTCGATATGATAAAATCCTGAATCTGAACGAATGCCATCTTCAAATTCCGATTTCCTATGAAATCCTGGATTTCGTTCGGGCCTATGCCATTCGTGAACAGATCCCGGCCTATAATTCCCATACTCGAAGCGGATTCTTGCGGAATCTGATGATCCGTAATGGTCAGAATACCGGCGACTTGATGGTAAATTTGGTGACCTACGCGTATGATGAATCCATCCTCTTGCCACTTAAAGACGCCCTACTAGCGGCGTTTCCGTCCATCACGACCGTCGTCGTGAACGTGAATGATACCCAATCACCGACATCCATCGGACGGTATGAGGAAGTGCTGTTCGGTCCAGGTACCATCACCGAAACCTTAGGGAAACATACGTATCGCATCGGTCCGAACGCGTTTTTCCAGACCAACACGCCACAAGCGGAAATCTTGTACGACACGGCGAAGGCGTATGCGGAAATCGGTCCGAACGATCTCGTCTATGATCTGTATTGCGGCGTGGGATCGATCAGCATGCATGTGAGTGATATGGCCAAGCACGTGGTTGGTGTGGAACTGAATGAAACGGCCATCGCGAATGCACGAAAAAACGCGTTAGATAATGGCGTCAGGAACGTTTCCTTTGAGCAAGGTGATATGAAGGATGTGTTTTCAGACGACCTTCTTGCCAAATACGGACTCCCGGATGTGCTCATCACCGATCCGCCGCGCGCCGGCATGCATGCCGATGTGGTGCAGCGACTCATCGACCTGAAGATCCCCAAAATCATCTATGTGAGTTGCAACAGCTCGACGTTGGCTAGAGACCTGGCATTGATGAGCGGCGCGTACGAAACCACCCAGGTACAGCCGGTCGACATGTTTCCGCATACCTATCACATCGAATGCGTGGCCCAATGCAAGCGGTTGTAATCGGCGCCGGAATCGGCGGATTGGCTGTTTCCTGTCTTCTGGCAAAGAAGGGATATGCCGTTACGGTGATCGAACGCACCGAACGCGTTGGCGGGAAGTTGTCGGAGTACACGGAAGGGGGATTTCGCTTCGATACGGGTCCGTCTCTGCTCACCATGCCGTTCGTGCTCGAGAAATTGTATGACGATTGCGGAGCCAAGATGAGCGATCAACTCGAACTCATGCCCTTGGATCCGATCTGCCGGTATGTGTATCCGGATGGCACGGTGTTCGATTGCAGCCACGATGTGAAGCAGACCGTGGCGTCGATCCGGACCTTCGCCGGGGCGGATGCCGACGCATACGAGGGGTTTCTGCACTACAGCGAGAAACTGTACAAGCGCACCGCGAATGCGTTTCTGTTCAATAAACTCAGCAAATGGTCGGATCTCAAGGATGTCAACTTCTTCGACCTGCTTCGCATCGATGCCTTCACCACGGTCAGCGATCGGGTCGACGCCACGTTCAAAACCCCGTATCTGCGTCAATTTTTCAAACGATTCACCACGTACAACGGGTCATCTCCTTACCTCGCTCCTGCCACGCTGAATGTCATCCCGTATGTGGAACTCGTTCAAGGCGGATATTATGTGAAAGGTGGATTGTATTCCATCGCCACATCCCTGCACAAACTGGCTGATACGCTCGGTGTGCGGTTTGAATTCAATCAGACCATCCAACAGATCGATGTGGAAGATGGCGTCGCTGTGGGTGTGGATGGACGACGATTCGATATCGTGGTGTCGAATTCGGATTCTACCGACACTTATACCCGTTTGCTTCCGGACAGCGTGGTTAGCAAACCCAGAAAAGCATCGTTTTCTGCCATCGAACCCTCCTGCTCCGGATTTGTGCTGATGTTGGGCCTAGACAAAACCTATCCCCAGCTCGCCCATCACAACATCTTCTTTTCGGAGAATTATGAGAAGGAATTCGAGGAGATCTTTAAGCGGAAACGTCTCCCGAACGACCCAACGATTTACATCGCCAATACCTCCTATTCCGATCCCGATCATGCGCCGAATGGGGGTTCCAACTTGTTCATCCTTGTCAATGCGCCATATACCTCATATGGGCAGGATTGGGAGGAATTGAAGGAATCCTATGCCGATCACCTCATCCGAATCCTTCGACTTAAACTGGATGGAGGCATTCAAAGCCACATCAAGGTGAAAAACGTGATCACACCGGCGGATTTTGAGCAACGATATCGCTCGAACAAAGGCAGCATTTACGGGACATCCTCCAACAGTCGTTATGCCGCTTTTTTACGACCAAGAAACGCATCCCCATTGGTGAAAGGTCTCTATCTTGTTGGTGGAAGCACGCACCCCGGCGGAGGAATTCCGTTGTGCATTCTCTCCGCCAATCATGTCATATCGTCCTTATGAGTTCCGATTTCAGATTCAAGAAGAATGATCGTGGGTTCAACCCCGTTACGAGTAAGATCCTGCATCACATCTTGGTCGGCGGATCACGCATTTTTTTCAACATGCGGGTCACAGGACGTGAAAACCTGCCCAAACCCGGTGCCTGTTTCATCTATGCGAACCATTCGAACTACTGCGATCCGTTTTTTCTGAACGCCCTGTTTTCTGATGAGCCTACAGCAGGTGTGATGACCCGAGAGCAGTTTCACAACTTCGTGTCCGCTGTTGCGATGGATTCGGCTGGCATCGTTCCGACACTCAAATATGTGCCGGAGCCACACGTGATCCGTGCGGTGATGAAGATGGTGGACCAGAAACGCCGCATCGTGATTTTTCCGGAAGGAGGACGCCGCTGGGATGGACGCCCGAAAGGACTCATCGAATCCACTCTGAAATTGTTCTGGAAAATGAAGGTGCCGGTGCATCCCGTTCAATTGCATGGCTCCTTCCTTTCATGGCCAAGATGGGCGAATTACCCACGACTCAATTCAACTGAGGTCAGATGGCTCAAGCCACTGCATGCCAGTGACTTTACAGAGTTCGACACGTTTGCCGAAGCATGCCGCGAAGCCATACGATTTGAAGAGTACAATCCTCCTGCCGAAACCCTTCCCTATGCCGCATATAAGCCTGCTGCGGGCATTGAGCGGTTCTTGTATCGTTGTCCGGTGACTGGAGTCTTGGGCGCCGTGTACTCTCCGGATGGACATCAGGTCCGAAGCCGCACCGCTCCCGATTTCAAATTCAACTTGAACCGTCACTCCCGATTGGTGGATGATTCCGGCACAGAAACCTCCCTTCTGGATGTCTTCGATCAGCTCAACACCCTTCCAATGGTAGCCGACAAGAACTCCGGAGTCTTGCTTGAAGCAAACGATAGACGACTCTATACGCTCGACAAGCGCTTGAATCTGATCACCTTGCCGCATGGACAAATGTCCCTCACCGATCAGCACGTCATCTGGACCGCCGAAGGTGAAACCCATCATGTGCCGATTCCCGACATCAAGTACATGTCCATCGAACAGAATCATAAGCTGAGCTTGTATCCCGCCAGTGGCGGAACCATTCAGATTGATCTGGATGGAGGAAGCGCTCTTGCTTGGCAAATCTACATCCGCCGGCTCCAAAAAGGGGAAACGCCCAAATGAGCGCGTGGGACCTCCGAATCACCTTAGGCGACGTCATGTTGGATGTGGCCTGGATCGGAGTCCTGCTGGTGATCGCCACGGTCCTGAGGCGATATGTGACCTGGTTTCAGGACACCCTCATCCCGAACAATCTCATCGCCGGCGTGCTGGGATTGATCATCGGGATGAACGGATTCGGTTGGATCAACCTCGAATCCGAACGCTTGGGCGCGTATGTCTACCATCTTCTTGCCCTGCTGTTCATCGGATTGAGCCTCCGCAAACCGGATCGAAGTTCGTCAACCACGCCCATCCAGTTCGGGTTGATGTTCATCTTCACGTATTTGGTACAGGCCTTGATCGGCATGACCATCGCATTCGCGTTAATTTTCACGATATGGCCGGACCTGTTTCCTGGAATCGGGTTATTGATGCCCTTGGCTTTCGGGATGAATCCGGGAATCGCGTACACCATCGGTCACCATTGGGAAGCCTATGGATTTGAATCGGGCGGGATCGTCGGACTCACCTTTGCCGCTATCGGCTTCTTGGTGGCATATACCGTGGGAATCGCTTTGGTTCGACGCGGCATCCGCAGAGGCGAAGCGGCGTATCTGAAATCGGAACATGCGATGGATGAGGATGTGCGAACTGGCATCATCCATGCGAATCCGAAGCCACATGGCGGACACCTCACCACCTCCCCCGAAGCCATCGAATCGCTGAGTCTGCATATCGGACTTATCGGCTTCACCTACATCCTGACATGGATCGTCGTGAAAGGGTTGGAATTTGTTCTGATTTCCATCGGTGCTGAAGCTGAAATCAACACGTTATGGTCGTTTCATTTCATCTTGGCGGCCATTGTGGCAATGATGGTGCGTAAAGGTTTGGATGCGACTGGCGCCGGGCACACGATCGATGACACCACCATGACCCGATTATCCAACGTATTCATGGATGTGATGGTGGTGGCATCGGTGGCTGCGATCAGTTTCGTGGTCATCGCCGATTACTGGCTACCCATTTTACTTATGAGCGTGACCGTGACCGTCGGCACGTGGTGGGTGATTCGCAACCTGACCAAAAACGGCTTTGCCGACTTCCAACTCGAACGGTTCGTCGCCATTTTTGGAAACATGACCGGAACCATGCAATCGGCTATGGTCTTGTTGCGAGTATTGGATGCCAGACTGAAATCACCCGTGAGTCACGATTTGGTTTACGGCAGTGGGTTGGCTCTAGCACTTGGTTTCCCTCTGCTCATCCTCATCAACGCACCGGTCAATCATTTCGACGACCTCACAGCAGGTTTCGGCTATATCAGCGTCGCGCTGAGCGTGTATCTCGTGCTCATCTGGATGGCCATCCGCTGGATGGAAAAAAAGTAGAAGCGTTGGTTTTTGCGAACACGTAACCTAGCACTGTCTGCTTCAACCTATAGTCGAATAGAGATTTACGGCTATATACTGGAAAATACCGATTGGCATGATTTGTGATATTGACGGGATGACGACCTATCAATCAATAAAACCAATCCATATCGGAGTCTCAATGAAATACATCATCGCCGTCCTCTTTGCCGTCGTTCTACTTATTCCCTCAAAACAAGCCCAAGCCCAATTCACCTTAGGTGGTGGCATTCAGGTTCTCGATGGAGCTGGAATCGGCGTCAACTTCTATCGCAACACAGACAACTTGTATAAAAACACCCGAACCGGTGGTGATATCGGTTATTATGTCTACGATGGCGGATCTGTTCTAGAAGTTTCCATCAACGGACAGTGGTTCTTTCTTGACAAGTCAGCCCTGAAGGCATACGCATTAGGTGGAACAACCGTTCTTTTTTATAAGACGGATACCGTCATTGGCAATACGGCAAGTATTCTGAATCTTGGTGCTGGCGCTGAATACCACATCGGATTCGGCAGCGCCTATGGCGAAGCTCGCTTCCTGGTTGGCGGCACCTCCCTGATGGGCCTCAACGCCGGCGTTCGGATCACATTGTAAGGTTTCCAAGCATTGTTGGTATGGAGAGGGATGGGTGGCCTGGCTGCTCATCCCTTTTTTTATGCTGTAAAATCGGTGCGATAGTGCAAAAGTTTCTATATTCCATGAAACATTTTGCATAAATAAATGAAATATTTTGCCTTCGCCGTTGTCTTGCTGACAGCTACCACCCTTCACTCCCAGACTGTCCAAGTCGGGAACGCCAGTTATGGCACCACCATCCCGTTCGGGGCAGTGGGTCCGCGCCAGGCTAACGGTACCAATGCGGTTCCTAAAGTATCTTCGACCTTTTCGAAACCGGTTCAGACCAATGATTTCTGGAGCAGTCTGATATTCCCGTTCTACAACGATCCGCATTCGAACAATTTATATGCGCATCCTGCGATCTATAAGGCCCGCGGAAACGGACTTCAGATCGGATACACATCCGCCCATGTCTTTGCCGCAAACGATTATCTGTATCCGGCCTCCAATCAATTGACGGTCGGGATTGCGGGCATGAATGCCTCCCGCACCGAAACGGATGATTACAGCGATTGGACGGTGACCGCCAGTTGGAAAGACGGCACTCGCACCATGAAAGCTTTGTTCGGTCATGGCCTACCCTACTCCTATTTCCAGATCACGGGCGGAAGCGCCGTCGTCACCCCATCTGCCACACCTACGATTTGGCATAACTCAAACGGCGTGATCGGAATGACCGTCTCGGGTCGGCACTATGGCATCTTTGCTCCACATGGATCGGTCTGGACCGGCACATCGCCCCTCACCTCCACATTGGATGGGAAAGATTACCTATCTGTCGCCCTCCTACCCGACAACACACCCGCGACGTTGGAATTTTTCCGGAAGCGGGCTTATGCGTTCGTCACATCTGCTGAAGTAAGCTGGACGTACAACGAACCAACGGCCGTTCTCACAACCACGTTTTCGTACAATGTGGACTTGAAGGAGAACATCAATGGCAACCTTCCACAGACTTTGTCCGCCCTGTATCGTCACCAATGGCTGTACTCGAGCAATCCGCTCACATCCTATACCTATCAGTCCCCACGCGGTTTGATGAAAGTGTTTGACGGAAACTCCTTCACGACCGACATTGTGTTTGACGGGGTTCTACCCGGCATGCCTGACCTGGGTATTTACAACCGTGCCGATTTGCTGGCGATGGTCACGGCCGTATCACAGGAACCGCTCGGAACCGGACCCAGCTACGAAAACGGAAAAGCCATGGGTCGCTTCGCGCGACTGGTGAACATCGCCGATCAATTGGGAGCCACTGATGTTCGGGATGTTCTCATTGCGAAACTCAAGACACGCTTGCAAGAATGGTTCACCGCCGGTGGACCGCAGCAATATGTGTATAACGCC
>CAYPOI010000003.1:46981-70952 GCA_964412365.1 uncultured Chitinophagales bacterium
TGTTCTAACCGGACATCCGTCCGGTTACGGCGCAGATGACCAGATCAACGACCATAGTTTTCATTCAGGTTATGCGATCATGGCTGCATCCATCGTGGCTCAATTCGATCCGGTATGGGCTCAACAGGAGAATTGGGGTGGATTTGTGAACCTGCTTATCAAAGATTCCAATAATTGGGACCGTACCGACACACGGTTTCCGTTCTTGCGCGGACACGACGCCTATGCTGGCCATTCTTGGGCAGCTGGACATGGAGATTTCGGCGATGGAAACAACCAGGAATCCAGCTCAGAATCCATGCACTTTGCAGCGGCTGTCACCTTATGGGGCTCCATCACTCATCAACCTGAAATCCGTGATTTGGGCATTTTCTTACATGCCACCGAGCGCACCGCCGTCGAACAATATTGGTTTGATGTGGACAATACGGTGTTCCCGGCTACGTACCCTCATGTGGCCATCGGTATGGTCTGGGGTGGAAAAGGCGTGCATTCCACGTGGTTCGGTGCCGATCCGGAATTCATTCATGGCATCAATCTTCTGCCGTTCACAGGCGGATCCTTCTATTTGGGCCGACATCCGGAATATGTCTTATCCAACTATGCCGAAATCGTGAAAGAAAATTCGGGTCAACCCGACATCTGGCAAGATGTACTTTGGCAGTTTCTAGCCTTAGGCGATGCCAACCAAGCCTTATCGTTTTTCCTATCCGATCCAAACTATCCGATCTTCGATGGGGAAAGCAAAGCCCATACCTATCACTGGATCGGAAACCTGAAGCGTGTCGGGCATGTCGATACCACGGTCGCGGCATCGGTTCCAACGTATTCCGTATTCCGCAATGCCGATGGTGCCAAATCCTACGTGGCCTTCAACCCTCATAACGAGCCGCTTCGTGTGATCTTCACCGATGGATTCGAAATGGATGTGGCCCCTCGAAAAATGGCATGGACCAGCACGGACGGGATGAACCCCGACGCGCCGGTGGTCCTTTTGATCGCAGATCAAACCTCCGGCAAAGCACCGATGACCATTCAGTTCACGGGCAGTAAGAGCTATGACCCGAATGCATCCTCTCTCACCTATGCATGGAATTTCGGAAACGGAGCTTCATCCTCACAAGCAGATCCACAGTACATATACACCACACCTGGTGAATACAATGTGACCCTGAGCGTCACCAACTCACAATCGATCACAACCATCGAACGCACCACCATTACGGTCTTGGGAAATGGCACGCCGTACAATGGTGTTGCGTTTCAGGTTCCGGGACGTTTGGAAGCCGAACGCTATGATGTAGGCGGCGAGGGCGTGGCGTATCATGATGTGGATGCGAACAACATTGGACTCGCATTTCGTCCAAACGAAGGCGTCGATCTGGAAGGCGCGAACGACGGCGGATTCAATGTCTACTGGATGGTGGCCGGCGAATGGCTCGAATACACCATCAACGTGCCCACCACCGGCTTGTACGACATCATCCCATACATGACCAGTGTTCCGGCATTCGGTCACTTCCACCTGCGAATCGACAATCAACTCGTCAGTGGAAAAGTCCGTGTCACCAACACAGGTGGATGGCAGAACTGGACGGCGTTTCCGGTTCGCAACGTCCAAATCGAAGCCGGTACCCGAATTCTTCGCTTTGAGGTCGATTCAGATACCGATAAGAAAAATTGGCTGTACAGTCTGAATTACTTCACCATCCAGCCGTCAGAAGGAGTCTCAATCGACGAGAAAGCGGACGTTCCGACCGAGTTCTCCCTGGAAGCGAATTATCCGAATCCGTTCAACCCGACCACTCAAATCCGGTACAATCTGCCAGAAAACTCGCACGTCCGTTTGGAGGTCTTCACCTATTCCGGTCAATTCGTAACGACCTTGGTGGATGGGATGCGTCCATCGGGCGTACATGTGGAAACATTCGACGCATCGGGCTTGTCTAGCGGCTTGTACTTATACCGACTGACCACGCCAGGATTTGTGGCCACTCGGAAAATGACGATCCTCAAATGATCACTCGGCGCGAGAGCCGAGCGTGATCACATCCATGTTGTGCATCTTGCCATTGTCCACCTCAAAACGGACAATGGTTCGTAACTCCTGAAATCCGTGGCGTCCAGCGGCGCCCGGATTCAGATACAGCATCCTGTTGGGCGTATTCATGTCGCGGGCGATCTTCAGAATATGCGAGTGTCCGCAAATGAAGACATCCGGCGGATTCGCCAACAACTCATCTTTACATGGAATGGCATAACGGCCAAGTGATCCACCGATGTGGGTCATAAACACATCCAACCCGTTCACCTGAAACCTCATGCGTAGCGGAAATTCCTGTCGGATGTCCTGACCGTCGATGTTCCCATACACGCCGCGCAAGGGCGCGATCTCGCGTAAGGCATCGGCCACCTCGATGGTGCCAAAATCCCCAGCATGCCAAATCTCATCACAATCCTTGAAATGCTCCAGCACAGAAGGATCGAGATAAAAATGAGTGTCAGAAATCAGTCCGATTTTCATGTCTCAAAATAAGCATTAACCCGTTCGTATCTTTGCGCCATGCGCGTCTCTGTCATCATCGTTACCTGGAATGCTCTGCATCATCTCAAGACCTTTTTGCCCTCGGTGGTTAAAAGCACGTTTGTCGATCTGGAGATCGTGATCGCGGACAATGCCTCCACCGATGGATCAGCCGAATGGGTGAAGCAGACGTATCCGAAGGTCAAGATCGCGACGTTCGATCGCAATCATGGCTATTGTGGCGGAAACAACCGAGGCGCGAAGGCCGCATCCGGCGACATCCTCATCTTTTTGAACAACGATGTGAAAGTGGATCCCGATTGGATCTCCCCTATCGTCGCTCGATTTCGGTCGGATGCGGGCATTGCCGTCGTCCAACCCAAACTTCGTTCGTTCAAAGAACCGTGGCATTTCGAATATGCCGGTGCCGCGGGTGGATTTTTAGACAAACACGGTTATCCCTTCTGTCGCGGACGTTTATTCGACACCGTGGAACCCGATTCGGGGCAGTATGACGAAGCATCACCCATTTTCTGGGCCTCCGGCGCGGCGATGTGTGTACGACGGGATGTGTTTTTCACAGCAGGCGGATTCGATGAGGATTTCGAGTTCCATATGGAAGAAATCGACCTCTGTTGGCGCATTCAATCTCTAGGTCATTCGGTCTGGTACGAACCCAATAGCGTAGTCTATCATCTGGGAGGCGGATCTCTTCCACCTTCCAACCCAAGGAAACTCTACTACAATTATCGCAACAACCAGGCGATGCTGATCAAGAATCTGCCGACAAACCGGTTATTTACTGTGTTATTGATGCGGAATGTACTCGATCAAGTCGCAATGCTCCGGATGCTCTTCAGCGGAGAATTCGCCTCTTTTTGGGCGATGACGCGAGCCGGATGGAGATCCTTTTTCGATATCCGGAAGAACGCGCGCAAACGACTTCCCTCCACTCAAATTCGGCATATTCCGGACTTGTTTCCGGTCTCCATCGTGTGGCAGTACTTCATCCGCCATCGCAAAACCTACTCGGAAATCCCTAAATTGCTGAAATGACAGCCAATTTATCCACTATCGTCCCGATTGATGAGGTCGGCGTTGAAGAGCGAGTCGCCCGATTCAACACCCGAAGCATCAAGAAGGAATCCAAGAATTTCGCATTACGTCTGGCTCTGAGCATGGTCGACCTGACCACGCTCGAAGGCATGGATTCACCCGGAAAAGTGCGTCAATTGTGTCGCAAGGCAGTGAATCCGCTTCCGGGTCGTGATGACATTCCTCGAGTCGCCGCGGTCTGTGTCTATCCCAATTTCATTGGTATCGCAAAAAAAGAGCTATTGGGAACCGGTGTGAATGTGGCTTCGGTCGCCACGGCTTTCCCAAGCGGACACGCCACCCTCGCAGCTAAGATCGATGAGGTCAGGTTTTGCGTGGATCAAGGCGCCGACGAAATCGACATGGTCATTTCCCGTGGCGAATTCCTCAAAGGCAATTACCAGCTCACATTCGATGAAGTGGCTGCCATCAAAGACGCTTGCGGACCCGCCCATTTGAAAGTCATTCTCGAAACCGGAGAGTTGCGCACCCTCGAAAATGTTCGCAAAGCCAGTGATATTGCGATGGCCGCAGGTGCCGATTTCATCAAAACCAGCACCGGAAAAGTGGTTCCTGCCGCTACCCAACCCGTCACGTTGGTGATGTTGGAAGCCATCCGCGATTATTATTACGCCACCGGAAAGAAAATTGGAATGAAACCGGCAGGCGGCATCCGCGATTCGAAAACCGCACTGCGCTATCTGGTGATGGTGAAAGAAACTCTCGGCGCCGATTGGCTCAATCCGCATATGTTCCGGTTCGGAGCCTCGGTATTGGCCAATGATCTGCTCATGCAGATCACCAAACAGGAAACCGGCGTGTATGCCTCAGCCGACTATTTTTCGAAGGATTAATCTATGAAATTGGAAAAAACCGAATCCGGACTACGCCTGGATTTCAACCGCATTTGGGGCTACGATGCCGCGCCGGAAGACACCGGTCATGTTCGCATCGATGCCCGTTATGGATTGTTCATCGGTGGGAAGTTCCTAGCTCCAGAAAAAGGAAACTACTTTCCGTCTGTGAATCCGGCAAATGAGCAACAATTAAGCCTGATTGCCGAAGCCGATGCCGCGGATGTGGATAAGGCGGTGAAAGCGGCGCGGAAGGCGTTCGGATCTTGGTCGAAACTCTCCGGTAGCGAACGCGGGAAATACCTCTTCCGTATCGCCCGCCTCATCCAGGAGCGTGCCCGTGAATTCGCCATCATCGAATCGCTCGACGGTGGAAAGCCGATCCGTGAATCGCGTGATGTGGATGTCCCCTTGGTCGCCGCACACTTCTTCTATTATGCCGGCTGGGCGGATAAACTGGAATACGCGTTTCCGGGTCGCATAGCGAAGCCTATTGGCGTCGCCGGACAAATCATCCCCTGGAATTTTCCGTTGCTGATGGCGGCCTGGAAAATCGCCCCTGCCCTTGCCGCTGGAAACACCGTTGTGCTGAAGCCGGCCGAAGCGACATCCATCACCGCCATGAAACTCGCGGAATTGTTTCGTGATGCGGGCTTACCTGCTGGCGTCGTGAACATCGTGACCGGCGCTGGTGCGACGGGAGCCGCGATCGTCTCACATCCCGATATCGACAAGATCGCGTTCACCGGCTCGACAGCCGTTGGCAAACGCATCATGAAAACCTTGGCCGGAACCGACACCAAGTACACACTCGAGCTCGGTGGAAAAGGCGCGAACATCATTTTTGAAGATGCACCCATCGATCAAGCCGTGGAAGGAATCGTCAATGCGATTTTCTTCAACCAAGGACATGTCTGTTGTGCCGGTTCCCGCTTGTTTGTTCAAGAAGGAATCGCGGATCGGGTGATCCAGAAGTTGAAAGACCGTCTCGAAACCTTGATCGTGGGGGATCCTTTGGATAAGAACACCGATGTCGGCGCGATCAACAGCAAGATGCAATACGAAAAAGTTCAAGACTACCTGAAGATCGGACTCGAAGAAGGTGCGGAGATGTATCAAGCCCAATGCGAATTGCCCAAAAAAGGATACTGGTGCCGGCCCACCATCTTCACCAACGTGGCTCAGTCGAGCCGATTGGTGCAGGAAGAAATATTTGGTCCGGTGCTTACCATCCAGACCTTCCGCACACCCGATGAAGCCATCGAAAAAGCGAACAACACGCCTTATGGCTTATCCGGTGGTGTGTGGACCGACAAAGGATCCAAGATTTTCAATGTCACCGGCAAACTGAAAGCCGGCGTGATCTGGGCCAACACCTTCAATAAGTTCGATCCCACATCCCCCTTCGGCGGCTATCGCGAAAGCGGCGTCGGACGAGAGGGTGGGCTGCATGGGTTGTACCCGTACGTTAAATTTTAAATTCAAGGAAATGTTGAATTCTAAATGTTGAATGTTGAATTGAAGAGCGCCCACGAAATTCTAATAAGCCCATCTTCTTCAACATTCAAACTTCAACATTCAACATTGTCTTCAAACAAATAAAATTATTCAACTTAGGTTCCCAACATGTCACGAATCCCCATCCTCAAAACCTACAAGATCTTTATCGGAGGCAAGTTCGAGCGTTCCGAGTCAGGTCGTTATTTCGAGACCGCATCCGGCAACATGTGCCGGTCCTCTCGCAAGGATTTCCGGAATGCCATGGCTTCCGCTCGAAGTGCTGTTTCGGGATGGAGTTCGAAAAGCGGGTACAACCGTGGACAAATCCTGTATCGCCTCGCCGAAATGCTGGAAGCCCGCAAGGACCAATTCATTCAAGAACGCATCACCGAGGGCGCGAAAGCGAAAGGAGCAGAGGCGGAAGTTCTGGGCGCCATTGATCGTTTGGTCTATTATGCCGGATGGTGCGACAAATACACGCAGGTGTTCAGCGCGGTGAACCCGGTGGCGTCGTCACACTTCAATTTTTCGGTTCCGGAACCTACGGGAGTCGTAGTCTGCATCAGTCCGGTTAAAGAGCCGTTTTTGAACCTCATCGGAATGATCGCACCGATCATCGCGTCGGGCAACACCTGCATCATTCTATTGCCCGAAGCGGCGTCAGGCTCAACTGTGTCTTTCGCTGAAATCCTGGAAACATCGGATGTGCCCGGAGGCGTGGTCAATCTGCTCACCGGTCTCGTTTCCGAGCTACTTCCACACCTAACCAGCCATATGGATGTGAACGCTCTTTATCTGGCCTTGCAGGATGCGGACCATCGTAAATTGTCTCAAGAAAATGCGGCACTAAATGTGAAGCGCTTGTCGTTTTATGAAGATGTCGCCCCGAATCCATACATCATCACCGAATTCACGGAACTGAAGACCACATGGCATCCAATCGGACTCTGATCGCCATTTTGATAGCTCTATGCGCGATTCCGGCCTATTCACAAGCCGTGGAACGCATTGATATCGAGCGTCATCGCATTCGATTGGCAGATCGCTACGCTGGTTTGGTGAATGACATTCCGGACATATTGAGGGCAGATAGCACAAGTCGGGCGATGATCGTTAGAAACTCGGGGTTTCGGATTCAGATTACCAACACAAAGGATGTTCGGGAAGCGGAATCACTTCGCCGTCAGTTTGACGAATGGGTGCTAACTGAATTGGAATCGACCACCGCGCACAGTTACGTGATCTTCCGTCAGCCATTCTATCGGGTTCATGTTGGGGATTTTCGCAACCGGGCCGCCGCCCAAGAATTCAGCAGTCGCGTGAAGGAACGCTTTCCGGATGCCTGGGTCGTAATTGATCAGATCGTGCCTGAAAGAGTTCGTTAATTAAGATCTTCCGATTCCCGTCCCACATCCATCGTCCATCGTCCCACGTCCATCGTCAAACGTCAAACATTGAACCGAAAGTGCAACACATCCCCATCCTGCACCACGTATTCTTTTCCTTCTGAGCGCAGTTTACCAGCCTCTTTGGCTGCCGCCTCTGATTTATAGGTCACATAATCGTTGTAGGCAATGGTTTCGGCACGGATGAAGCCCCTCTCGAAATCCGTATGGATCACGCCCGCAGCCTGCGGTGCCTTGAATCCGCGTTGGATGGTCCAAGCACGCACTTCTTTCTCTCCCGCCGTGAAGTAGGTGATCAAACCCAATTCTTTGTAGGCGGCATGGATCAACAAGTCGAGTCCGGCGCTTTCGATTCCCAGATCTTTCAAAAACATCTCTTTTTCGTCGGCAGCCAGTTCGGCGATTTCCGCTTCGATCTTGGCGCAAACAATCACGACCTCCGCATTCTGCGGTCCCGCGATTTGCTTCACCTTCGCCACCCATTCATTTCCTTCGGCATGCGGAAGATCGTTCTCATCCACATTGCACGCATATAAAACCGGTTTTTCGGTGAGCAAGAACAAATCGGCATAGCCTTCTTTCTCTTCTTCATTGGCCAGGAATGTGCGTACGGGATTTCCATTTTCCACATGCTCGCGAAGTCGGTCGATGGCGTCGAACTGCAATTTCACGAGGCGGTCATTGGTCTTCAGCAGCTTTTTCAGCTTATCCACCCGCTTCTCGATACTCTCCAGATCTTTGTACAGTAATTCGGAATCGATGATCTGAATGTCCCGCTCCGGATTCACGCCACCTTCCACATGCACGATGTCGTCGTCCTCGAAACATCTCACCACATGGACGATGATGTCCACTTCGCGGATGTGAGACAGGAACGCGTTCCCCTTCCCTTTTCCTTCGGATGCGCCCTTCACCAATCCGGCGATGTCGACGAATTCGATGGCGGTTGGAATCACCCGTTGGGGCTTGACCAAGCTCGCCAACACATCCATCCGCTTATCCGGAACCGGAACGACGCCGAAATTCGGATCGATGGTGCAGAATGGGAAGTTGGCGGCTTCAGCGCCAGCATTGCTCAACGCATTGAAAAGACTGGACTTGCCCACATTTGGAAGTCCGACGATACCACATTTTAAACTCATATCAGGATTTAGTAGAAGACATATCGATCAACCCACGCCCTTTTTTCTGAATGCGTCCCTCGGCTTTGAGGTCGATCAGAACCGCATCCAACACGCCATTCACAAAGCGGCCGGATTTTGCTGTTGAAAAGTTCTTCGCCAGTTCGATGGCTTCATTGATGGTGACCCGTGTTGGGATGTCCTCGAACTCCAATAATTCCACGATTCCAAGCCGGAGAATCAGCCGATCCATCAGTGCGATGCGGTCCAATTCCCAATTTTCAATCTTGGATGTGATCAGGCGATCACACTCATCCTGCAATCGGATGGCCTTGAGAAACAGGTTTTCGGTGAAGAGCTTATCGGCAGAGGATTGGACCAAATCGGGATGCTCCCGGAACAGCGGACCCATGACATGATTCATGGTGTACTCAGCACTGTCTTGGTCGAGAGCATAAGCATATAAAGAACGTAATGCGATTTCGCGCAAAAGGCGACGGTTGATCATAGGTTTTAAGATACGAAGATGTGGAATTTCTACGTATCTTCATTTTCCTTATGGGACGTTAGCTCAGTTGGTTAGAGCGCCACGTTGACATCGTGGAGGTCGATAGTTCGAGTCTATTACGTCCCACTTCCTTTCTCAACCCTACTGAACGTGTTATCGATTTCATGCCCGCTTCCGTTACGTTGACCTTCCCCGATGGGTCGGTCAGACCTTATCCTTCCGGGATCACCGGGGCCGAATTGGCCAGTTCCATTTCTCAACGTCTCGGCCGCGAAGCATTGTCCATCACCTTGAACGGTGAAATCCGCGATCTCAGCCGCCCCATCACCACCGATGGCACCATCAAAATCAATCTGTTTGATGACGAAGACGGACAAGAAACCTTCTGGCATTCGTCCGCGCATTTGATGGCCGAAGCCATTCAAGCCGTATTTCCAGACACGAAATTCGCGATCGGTCCGCCGATCAACACCGGTTTCTACTACGACATGGATTTCGGCGATTACAAGCTGACGGAAGCCGACCTTGCGAAGATCGAAGTCAAAATGTTGGATTTGGCCCGTGAAAAGAATGCGTTCGTCCGTAAAGACGTGGCCAAGACCGACGCCATCGCGTATTTCACAGAGAAGCAGGATCCTTATAAGCTGGACCTACTCGAAAACCTGGAAGACGGAACCATCACGTTCTATACACAGGGAAGCTTCACCGATCTGTGCCGTGGTCCGCATATTCCGAACACGGAATCCATTAAAGCTGTGAAATTGCTACATATCGCGGGTGCCTACTGGCGCGGCGATAGCGACAACAAACAGCTCACGCGTGTGTATGGCGTCACGTTTCCAAAGAAATCGATGCTCGATGAGCATCTGATCCGCCTCGAAGAAGCCAAGAAACGCGACCACAAGAAGCTGGGTAAAGAACTTCAGTTGTTCATGTTCTCACCGATGGTGGGACGTGGCCTACCCGTCTGGCTTCCCAACGGCACCATCATACGTCGCGAACTCGAAGCCTTTCTTCGCGCTGAGTTGATCCGTCGTGGCTATCAGGAAGTCATCACCCCGCACATCGGGAATCTGGACATGTACCGCAAATCGGGGCACTATCCATACTACTCCGATTCGCAGTTCGATCCGATCACCGTCGAAGATGAGGAATACCTCCTCAAGCCGATGAACTGTCCGCATCACCATCAGATTTATTCCAATCAGCCTCGCTCATATCGCGATTTGCCGGTTCGATTGGCCGAATTCGGCACCGTATATCGCTATGAGCAATCGGGCGAGTTGACCGGTCTCACGCGTGTCCGTGGATTCACCCAAGACGACGCCCATATCTATTGCAGCGAAGAGCAGCTCAAAGACGAACTGAAAAACGCGATTGAGCTCACGCAATTGGTGTTCAAAACGTTCGACATGCCGGTAAAAACCCGCCTCTCGTTCTGGGATCCGCAGAACAAAGAGAAATACGCCGGCACACCCGAGATGTGGGAAAACGCGCAACGCATCATCAAAGAAGTGGCCGACGAAATCGGTTTGGACAGTTTTGTCGGGATGGGAGAAGCCGCGTTCTACGGACCCAAATTCGATTTCATCGTCGAAGACGCGATCGGTCGGAAGTGGCAATTAGGCACGGTACAGGTCGACTATGTGATGCCGGAGCGCTTCGAACTCACCTTTGTCGGATCCGATAACAAAAAACATCGTCCTGTGATCATCCATCGCGCACCATTCGGGTCGATGGAGCGTTTCATATCAATCCTCATCGAACATTTCGCAGGTGATTTCCCTGTTTGGCTCGCGCCAATACAGGCCATCATCATCCCGGTATCCGATCCCTTCAACGAACACGCCCTGCAATTGGCCGCTCAGTTGAAAGACATTGGAATCCGGGTGGAAGTGGACACCGATTCGAACCAGATGGGAGCGAAAATCCGCGCGGCCGAAGAGCGCAAAATCCCTTACATGCTGATTGTAGGGGAAAAAGAAAAACAGGAAGGCACCGTTTCCGTGCGCCGTCACAAACGTGGCAATATTGGAAGTTTGCCTTTTTCTGATTTTATTAGCCACGTTTCCGACGAAATTCGGACGAAACGAAATCCTGACCAACCGTTAACAACCTGAGGAGTCTGCTATTTTAAACCCACGCTACAAACGCGAACCGCGCCGCGACGAAAACCGCGAACGCATCAATGAAGAAATCACCGCTCTGAAAGTGCGTGTGATCAAGCCCAACAACGAACACGCCCTCATTTCCCTCGATGAAGCCCTTCGAATGGCCTCATCATTGAATTTGGATCTGGTGGAAGTGGCCCCGAACGCCATCCCTCCGGTTTGCCGCATCCTTGATTTCGGCAAATACCAGTTTGAAAAGAAGAAACGGGAAAAGGAAGCGCGCAAGAAGCAGCACGTGGTGTCGATCAAAGAGCTCCGGTTTCGTCCGCATACCGACGATCACGATTACGATTTCAAATTGCGCCACGCCAAGAAATTCCTTGAGGAAGGTTCGAAGGTGAAAGCGACCGTGCAATTCCGTGGTCGAGACATCATTTACAGCGACAACGGCGTCCAATTATTGGCACGTTTTTCCGGCGACCTCAAAGAATTGGGGAAAGTGGAGCAACAAGCTCTCCTGGAAGGAAAAAGGATGTCAATAATCATTGCTCCGAAGTAGAAAAAAGCCGTATTTTTGGAGTCTATCCAAAATAATCTAGGATTATGCCTAAGGTAAAAAGCAACAGCGGCGCTAAGAAACGTCTCAGACTTACCGGAACCGGTAAACTGAAGCGCAAAAAAGCGTTCAAACGCCACATCCTGACGAAAAAGTCAGCGAAGCGGAAAAACAATCTCGGCAAGACGACAGTGGTTCACGATACCCAAGAGACCCATCTGAAGACACTTGTTCCGTACTTGTGATTCGCACATTCACCATTCATTCACTCTAAAACCGTACCAAAATGCCACGTTCAGTTAACTCTGTGGCTTCCCGTCGCCGTCGCAAAAAGGTCTTAGACCGCGCGAAAGGTTACTGGGGCCGGCGTAAAAACGTCTACACGGTTGCAAAGAACACGGTCGAAAAGGCCCTGCAGTATCAATATAGAGACCGCAGAGCCCGCAAACGCGACTTCCGTAAACTTTGGATCGCCCGGATCAATGCCGCCTCACGCCTTAACGGAGTCTCGTACTCGCAGTTGGTGGGAGCCATGAAAAAACAAAACATGGAAATCAACCGCAAGGCATTGGCCGACTTGGCAATCTTCCATCCGGAAGCGTTCCAGGCTGTTGTCAACACCGCCCTCGGGAAGTAATCCAATCTTCCGTTTTTCAAAAACCGGTGAGCGAGGGCCAAATTGGCTTGAACTCCCCGGTTTTTTTTATTTTTCAGCACCTATGTATTCCGATATTGATGCCCTTCGCGCCGACATCCAGGCGGCCGCCCTCGCAACCGCAGACGACCTGGAAACCTACCGCCTCCGATTCCTGATCCGGAAATCGCCCATCGCCGATCTGTTTTCTGCCATGGGCCGGCTTCCGGCTGAGGAACGGGCAAACGCAGGTAAACTGCTGAACGACCTTCGCGATCTGGCGCAACTACGTTACGATGAGGCGAAAGCTATCGTCGGTTCAGGGAACGTAGTCTCGCGCAAAGCCACCGACGATCTCACGCTCCCCCCTGCTCCACAGCCGCTAGGATCATTGCATCCGATCACTCTCACGCTAGAAGAGATCAAGCAAGTGTTTTTCCGTTTGGGATTCTCCGTGGCCGACGGACCCGAGTTGGAAGACGACTTTCATAATTTCACGGCGCTCAATTTCCCGCCCGAGCATCCGGCTCGCGACATGCAAGACACGTTCTTCATTCGCAAAGATCATGAGAATCCGGAAAACGATCTATTGCTTCGCACGCATACATCCCCCACTCAAATCCGGCATATGCTCTCGCGCAAACCGCCGATCCGCGCCATCATGCCCGGTCGCGTATATCGCAACGAAGCCGTCAATTACAAATCCTACTTCCTCTTTCATCAAGTTGAAGCCTTGTACGTGGACAAACATGTCACATTCGCTGAACTGAAGGAAACGCTGGTGATGCTCGCTGAAATGGTGTTCAACCGCAAGGTGAAGTACCGCATGCGTCCGTCATTCTTTCCGTTCACCGAACCGAGTTTGGAAATGGACATCTGGTGGGATGCGCCCGGATCGGAAGGCCGTTGGATGGAAATCCTTGGCGCCGGCATGGTGCACCCGAATGTGTTGAAGGCCGCTGGCATCGATCCGGAGGAATATTCCGGTTTCGCACTCGGCATGGGCGTGGAACGCATCGCCAAACAACGCTACGGCATCGACGACATCCGTCTGTTCTATGAGAATGATGTCCGTTTCCTTGAGCAATTCCGCTAATTATTCGCATTCCGTTTCATGAAAGTCTCTCTCAACTGGTTATCTGATTACGTCAAACTCACCGCACCGGCCGACGACATCGCCAATCTCATCACCTTGGCCGGACTCGAAGTCGAAGAGGTCGTTCAAATCGGATCCGATCTGAACGGTGTGGTTGTAGGCGAAGTGCTGACCCGCATACAACATCCAAATGCGGATCGTCTTTCCGTCTGCACCGTTGATGTCGGCACCGGTGAGCCGGTACAAATCGTGTGCGGCGCACCGAATGTGGCGGCCGGACAAAAAGTGCTTGTAGCCACCGTAGGTACCACACTTCCCGTATCTCTGCCGGATGGATCACCATTGGTCATCAACAAATCCAAAATTCGTGGCGAAGTGTCCGAAGGAATGATCTGCGCCGAAGATGAATTGGGCTTGGGGACCGATCACTCCGGCATCATCGTCTTGAAAACCGATAAGCCGAATGGTTCGCCGATTTCAGATGTCCGAAAATTGGATACCGACCATGTGATGGATGTCTCCATCACGCCGAACCGTCCGGATGCGACATGCCACCTCGGCATCGCCCGCGATCTGGCAGCGGTGTTGAATGAGCATCTGAACAAGCCATTTGGAACGGCAGAGCCCGTTTTTTCTCCCCTATCCGAGAGCCAAATCCAGATTGAGATCCTTAATCCAGACAAGTGTCATCGCTATATCGGATTATTGATTCGTGGCGTGAAGGTCGGACCCTCTCCCGATTGGCTGAAGAATCGACTTACCGCGATCGGACTCCGTTCCATCAACAACATCGTGGACGCCACCAACTATGTGATGCATGAGCTGGGTCAACCTCTGCATGCCTTCGATTACGATCAGATCGGCGGAAAACGCATTGTCGTAAAAGACGAGCGCAAAGATGTCACGTTCACCACATTAGACGGTCAGGAGCGCACCATTCCCGCTGGAAGCCTGTTCATTTGTGATGGAAACAAGCCGGTTGCCTTGGCTGGAATCATGGGTGGGCTGAACTCCGAAATCAGCGATCAAACAACCTCCGTACTGCTTGAGTGCGCGTACTTCGAACCGACGGGTATCCGCAAAACGGCCAAATCCATCGGACTTCAATCCGATTCTTCCTATCGCTTTGAGCGGGGCATCGATCCGAACATCACAGCTCATGCGGTTCGACGCTGCGCCGAGATCATTCTAAAGGTTTCCAAGGGGGCCGAAATCGTAGGTGCAATGGACGTGCATCCTGTCGTGACCGAAGCAATGAGTATCGCACTACGTCTCGAATTCGTCAACCGAACACTAGGAACCAGTTTGCGATTCAACCAAATCGTGTCCATCCTCAAAGGATTGGAATTCGATGTGGACAAGCTCGCTGATGAGACCTTGATGGTGACCGTGCCCACATTCCGACCTGACATCACGCGGGAAATCGATTTGGTGGAGGAAGTGGCTCGTATCTACGATTATAATCAGATTCCGAACCCCGGAAAGATCCAATTCTCACGTCCTTACCCGCTTCCATTCCGCGAAACGGCGTTACGTAAAATCCGCGATGCGGCGGTACGTCTCGGTTTTCGGGAAACGTATGGCAACTCCCTCCTTCCGGAACAGTCTGCCGGACATTTTGCCGCAGCCGACGAGCTCATCCATGCGCTGAACCCGATCAGCCGCGATACGACCACAATGCGTCCGTTGCTCGCACCAGGTTTTCTGAAAGCCGCATCCTTCAATTTCAATCGAGGTACGAAATCGGTACGCTTTTTTGAAATCGGAAACATCTTCCAGAAAGCGGAAAAAGGCACGTGGGTACCGGGGGTACACGAAGACACTCATCTGTTGCTGGGCATCGGCGGACTCTCCCGCGAATCGCATTGGTCTCAATCTGAAAAAGGATTTCAACTCATTGAATTGAAAGGACTCGTGTCCGGTTTCTTCGATGCGCTTGGAGTTAGCCATCTCGTCCAATCTGAAATTGGCACGGACTCCATCGCCTATCGCATCGGTAAATCGGATTTGGGGACGTTGCGAATTCCATCGCCTGAGATACTCAAAGCGTTTGATGTGTCGCAACATGTCGGATATGCTGAACTCTCACTTGGCATCTTGATTCCAGCCATGGAAACACTTGCACGCATCACGTACGTGCCGATTCCGAAGTACCCAAGTATCGAATATGACATCTCGTTGATTGTCGGCTCATCGGTCGCAAGTGGCGACATCGAGGCCCTCATCCGCAAACAAGCTGGTAAAACGCTTAGAAGCGTGTCTGTTTTCGACGTCTACGAAGGTAAGAATCTGCCTGAAGGTAAGAAAAGCCTTGGCTATCGGATGGTGTTCAGAGACGATAACCGGACATTGACTATTCGGGATGTGGATGCTATCATAACGAGCGTAGTCAACACCCTCGGAAAAACCTACGAGGCCACCCTTCGGAGCTGAATATGAATCAGGAATTTGCGGAACTTATCGATCAACTGGCATTGGAAGTCGGACGCTTGAGGAAGGAAGTGGCCCGGCTTCGAGCTGAGAATGCGTCGCTTGCATCCGCATCCCCATCCTCCTCCTCAACCGATGCATTCAATGGACTAAACGACCAAGATCGTCATGCCTTGCGCCATCAAGTGATCGAGCACATCCGAAAAATCGACCATCTTTTGGGAGAGAGCCAATGAAATCGATCAAAGTCACCATCCTCGGAAAACAGTACCCTCTTCGTGTGGAAGACCACGATGAAGAATTTATGTATCAAATCGCCCGATACGTCGACGACCGCTTCCGCGTGTTCAAAGATGAGTTGCAAAACCAAGTCGAAACCACGGTTTTGGTGTTAGCCTGCCTGAGTATTGCTGAGGAGTTGTTCATTGAACGCCGAAGCAAAGGGGTGAAAAAAGACGGGGAATCTATGGCCATAGACGATGCCTCGCGCCGAATCCGCCAAATTATTGGTGATATTCAATCCGATTTTTCGCATATTGAATGACGCCCGTAGGGTAAACGTTTAAGCCATTAACTATTAATCGTAAAATGGGAGTTTGACGTCTGCCGGTACTGACAAGCCTCGTCACTTTGTAGGAGGAAGCCAAACCCGGAAGAGCAGATTCCCACCCTGTAACAAACTAGGGTTGATGTGCTTAACCATATCCTACAGGCGTTTTTTATTTTTACCCGCCCCTGAATGTCATCGAGATCCTCCTTACGCGTCCTGTTTGTCAGCGACATCGTCGGCCAGCCTGGTTTGGACATCCTCCAAACCTTTCTTCCTTCCCTCATCCAAAAACATAAGCCTGATTTTGTGATCGCCAACGGCGAGAATTCACATGAAGGGATGGGCATCAATGAAGAGATCGCCAAAGATTTGTACAAGTGGGGTGTTCATGTGATCACTGGTGGAAATCATTCCTTCGACAAATGGAAGATTCTGCCCTATATGAAAACCGATAAACACTTATTGCGGCCTCTCAACTACCCGCGAGGCGTGAACGGATATGGCTATGGCGTGTATGATGTGCCCGATACGTCGTTTAAGATCGGCGTCCTGAATCTTCAAGGCCGTGTTTATTTGCCAGCCACGGATGATCCCTTCCGGACGGCCGATTGGGCGTTGGAGCGGATCTCGGCCGAAACCAATCTCATTTTTGTTGATTTCCATGCCGAGGCTACGGCTGAGAAAGTGGCGATGGGATGGTATCTGGACGGGAGAGCTTCCGTCATGGTCGGCACCCATACGCACATTCCAACCAACGATGCCAAGATCTTACCGAAAGGCACCGGTTATATCACAGATGTGGGCATGACTGGATCGTTCAACTCCGTGATCGGCATGGACAAGGATACCGCGTTGCGACGGTTCATGCTCAGTACGCCTCAGAAATACATCGGTGCGGATGGCGACAATCGCATTTGCGGAGTCATCACAGACATTGATGTCAAAACAGGGCAATGCAAACGCATCGAGCCCTTCATCCTACCCTCATTTCAGACGGAAGCATGAACGCCCCTATCCTCATTCAAGGCACCGGCATTCGGAAAGTGTACGACGCGAAAGGGTCACGTGGCGCTGTTGAAGTGCTCAGCGGTGTGGATCTGAGCATTCATTCTCAAGAACGTCTTGCGATCGTTGGATCCAGCGGAAGCGGGAAAAGCACTCTATTGCACATCCTCGGCGGGCTCGACACACCGACCAGTGGCGATGTCGTATTCGAAGGGAAGTACATCAACCGGATGAATTCGACCGAATTGGCCCGATTTAGGAATCAGCAAATCGGATTCATCTTTCAGTTCCATCATCTGTTGCCAGAATTCACCAGTTTGGAGAATGTGCTGATGCCCGCATTGCTGTCGGACATGGACCGAGTGACCATGGAAGCGCGTGCCAAATCGCTCCTGGAGGCCCTGCACCTCTCCCATCGACTCCATCACCGCCCCACCGAACTATCAGGCGGTGAGCAGCAACGTGTGGCCATCGCAAGGGCGTTGATCAACAAGCCGAAGCTTGTCTTGGCAGATGAACCTACTGGTAACCTTGATAAGCACAATGCCACCGCTGTGATGGAATTGCTGTTAGGCTTGCAAGAAACTGAGAACCTGACATTGGTCATCGTCACACATGATCCGATGATTGCCACGCACTGTGAGCGGATTTACGAATTGCAGGCAGGGGTCATCAAATAGCCTTATTTTCCTACTCTAACCAAATCATTCATACAACATGTCCAAGCATAAAGAAGAGATACAAGCCGATCCGCTCCTGATCAGTTACGCCAACGCGATTCACTATTACAAATCCAATACCACACTTGTCTATGCCGTGGTAGGTTCGATATTCGCGGTCATCGCGGTCATCGTAGGGTGGTCTGTTTATTCAGCGAAACAAGAAGTCAACGCACGCGGACTGATGGTCGATGCAGAGCAAGCGTTTGTCAATAAAGATTACAATACAGCCTTGTATGGGGATGCATCGACCATCACCGGTTTCATGGAAATCTCAAACAACTACGGATTCACTGATTCTGGAAACTTGGCATCCTACTATGCCGCGGTTTCCGCATCTCAATTGAATGAGTTCGAAGCCGCTCTCGGATTCATCCAATCATTCGATGTGCCCAAAGGCGTGATGGGAGTTGGAGCGATCGGATTGGAAGCTTCAATTCTAGAATCATTAGGGCGTTTTGAAGAGGCTGCCAAAATGTATAAGCAAGCAGCCGGCTGGGACGTGAATGAGTCAACCACTCCATCCTATCTCGTCAAAGCAGCGAATACCGCCCTGAAAGCAGGAAAACCTGCGCTTGCGAATCAATACGCGAAAGAGGTTATCGGTTTATATTCGACTTCACCGAGTGTGACCCAAGCTCAACAAATCATCGGACGCGCAAGTTTGTAAATTCATTTGTAAAAGTTGTATCAGCGTGCAACACTTCGGGGGTTCGAGCGTAATACCCCTAAGCAAGATAAAGATACCCTGAAAAGGTGCTTTTATTCGACACAACTGATATGACCTTTGGTTTAGAGCCGGCTATCCTGAACAGGTAGCCGGCTTTTTTTATGCCCTATTTACGGATCAATAACTCATCCAACATCGCCGTGTGATAAACGAATGTGGCCACGATGATCGCTGTGCGCTTCAAGTCTTCTTCAACCAATCGCTCATAGGTGTCCATGTTTGAATGGTGAGTCAGAGTGCTGTACTCGAGTGGATCCTGAATGAACTGAAACCCAGGGAGCCCCACGCGATCGAACGACTGATGGTCTGTTCCGCCCGTATTACTGAAACTAACCGTGTTCGCATTCCAATCTTCGAACGGTGTCAACCAAGTTCTGAACAACGGACGAAGCGCCTCATTCTGTTGAAGGTAAATCCCCCTCACCTGCCCACTGCCGTTATCAATATTATAATAGGCTGACAACAAATCGTGATCCGGCTTTTTGACCAATGTTCCATTGATTACCGATCCGAATGTGTCGGTGACGTAGTTTGCAGAGCCATGTAGTCCTTGCTCTTCCCCATCCCAAAGGGCGATTCGAATCGTCCGACGAGGTTTGACATCCAGAGCCTTGAGGATGCGCATCACTTCCATCATCACGATGGAGCCAGCGGCATTGTCGGTCGCACCGGTACCGGTATGCCAGGAATCCAAGTGCCCTCCGAGCATCACCACTTGATCTTTCAATTCGGGATCCGTACCCACGATTTCTGCGATGATGTTCTGTGCGTTAAGATTGGTTCGGTGGAATTCGGCTTGAAAATCCAGCTCCATGTTCACGTTGATACCGCGATCCACCAAGCGATAGATGCGTCCGTAATGTTCACGAGCGAGGGAAATCTGTGGAATCGGCTGTGGAGCATTCACTTGGTAGGGGCGCGGACGTTCTCCCCACGGCACGGACGGATCGGATGGAAGTGTGGCACCACTGATGGCGACTTGACCACCCCAACCACGATAACTTTGATCCAAAATGGCGATGGGCTTTTCATCGGTCAGAAATTGTGCACGAAGATATGCGGTTTGAGCACGAGCCAACATAGCTGCGTTTGGTGAGCCTGCATTCACATTCGGGCGAGCGGGTTGCGCTGTGGCATTTGCCAAATTTAACAGGCGGTCGTTCGTATTGCGTCTGGCGATCGGCTCCCAACCAGGTTCGGCTTTGACTGGCTCCTCCACCAAAATGAATTTTCCAGCCAACTTCCCTTTGAGTGGTGCCAGTTCCTCCATTGTGGTTCCTTTTAAAATCACAACATCTCCGCGCATCGCACGACGATAGCCAGGTGACCATGCTTTCGGATAGCCTAAGACCGGAAAATAGGCATACGGTGTGTTGGCATGTAGCGCGAAGCGTTTTAGTTCCCATCCCACACCAAAAGGGCCCCACTCATGAAAGCGAACATTTTCCAACCCCATCTGCTCAAACACGGTTTTCGTATACTCGCTCGCTCGCCGCATTTGGGGTGAATTCGTCAGTCTTGGACCGTAAACGTCGGTCAACATCGACGCATATTCCATCACGTTGGAATTGTCCATGCCTTCTTTCTTGATTCGATCGACCATCTCCGTGTCCACTGTTGGTTGGTGGATACTTTGGGCCGTCATTGTGGTGGTTACGATTCCAAGCAGAAGGAATGGCAATGAACCGCGTACGATTTTATACATAGATATAGGATTGTGTGTGTAATAGGTATAAACGAAAATAGGGGCTCCGGGCCCCTATTAGATGTAAAAAAAGATGATGGATTTGTGCTAGAAGGTGGGATTCAATCGAATCCAAAGCGCAGGTGTTCCGGCGAGATCTTGTGTGGGCCAAGCCAACTCAAGACGCATCGTGCTGGCATTGAGTCCGAAACCCAAACTCGTATTCATTTGATTGATCGAAAATCGATCCAAACTTGTACCGAACTTATTTGGAATCACTGGATTTGAATCAACCCAACCCGCATCGAAAAACACCATGAATCGCAGTTGATCCAACTCGAAGATGTCGTCCAACCAATCGTTATGATGGCGAGGGTTTTCACCAAGCAAGAGTTCCGCATTCATCAACACCATCGCATTTCCAGACTCTTGTTTGAATTTCATGGCTCGTACGGTTCCAGGACCACCGAGATAGAAGAATGCGTTTTGCGTTGGGTTTCCGACAATCTCCCCGACTCGGAAACGCAGTTTGAGAGCGGCAGCGGCATCGAGAATAAAGAGGGTACGAAGTTCCGCCTCCAGTTTGTCGTAAGCATACTCGGTATCCAACCCTTCGATTGATTTTCCAATATGCCCAAGGACATCCAGAGAGGCGCTGAATCGCGGAGATATCATTCGTTCGAACGGATTCAAGCGAATTCCTGCGACCACTTGCGACACACGCGCAGTATCCGCACCGACGATGATGTCAGGATTTTCACGATAGGTGCTTTTCTTTCCGAACATGGTGTAGCGTGTATTCCGATCCAAGTTGTACAGATCATCGGATCGGTACATCGCTGTGAATTCAGCGAAATCCCCGGTCTTGAATACAGAATAGATACTTACACCCTGGCGACCATAGAAATCCATGTTGTCATACCCGGCAAAGAAAGATGACATTGTGTTCTCGACCCAACCTACGCGATGGCCGTCATCCGAATCGGTTACCCGATGGTACTCGAAACCGGCTTTAAAGGGTTTGCTGAATCCAAAAAAACGCTCTCCTCCTATCGCATAGAGCCATTCCTTACGTCCGAACGAATACTGAATGGACCCGAAAACATCGAAGAAATCATCACTTCCCCAAAGTAGCTCGTCGGAATTGAATCCAACCGCGACACCCTCCACACGATTGTAGCGAAACATGGGTTTGATGGGCGACAAAGACGCGAACCCGGGTTCGATGGAATATCCCGTCATGTCATGATAATTCTCATCCACACCTGATTGTTGGATGATGCGATCACGCCGACGTTTCACTTCACGGGTGATTCGCTCAGGGCTGAACCAATCTCGGACCGGTTTGTTGAATAACGGATCGTTCGCAAACGGGTCGTCATCGTTTTGAGCTTGGGAAACGAGCGGAAATGCCAGAAACAAGCACAGAATGGCGGTATAAAGGGATGTGCGCATGAACGGATGTACGGTTTGAAATGAAAAACGGTTACGAGAACTTCAAGGCCAAAATGGTGATATCGTCGTGAGTTGGGCTAGTCTGTGTCCAATCTCGGATGAGGGATTCAAACGCCTTGGTGATCGCTGTGGCATCGCTTTCCCCATTCTCCATGAGGCATTCTGTTAGGCGATCCATCCCCAGCATGTCTTTGTTTCGGTTGTGGGCTTCAGTCAATCCATCACTCATCATGATGATGGCATCTCCCGGTTCAATCGGGAATTGATATTCCTTGTATGGGAAATTGAGGATGCTGCCCAATGGCATCCCCTTGGAAATCATGACTTCCACAGAGTTTGTTTTGTGACGGTAAATCAAAATCGGTGGCATTCCAGCTCCGGCATACGATACCATGCCGTCGCGGTATCGGATGACGGCTAAACTCATATACAACATGTGCAGATGCATGTTTTTAATACCACGAGACATGCTCCGAATCAAATCCAAATTGTTCATGGTGTTAGCGAACGTGTGGAAATAGCTTTTCGCAGTAGCCACCACCATGCCTGCTTTCACGCCGTGCCCGGTCGCGTCTCCGATCACAACCGTAAGTTCATTGTCATCATTGATCAGAACATCATAGTAATCACCACCAACCTCCGTGGCTGTTTGCATAAACGGCCGTATCTCAACCCCCGGGTAACTTGGCAAATGAACCGGCAACATGGACAGCTGAAGGTCTCTCGCTTCATCCAACTCTCTGGTTTTTCTCATGTTGTCCGCCTCCAACAACCGCTTTTCAAGCTCTTTTTGCTTTTGGACGCGTTCCTGCTCCAAGGTCTTTTCATTCAACTCGCGAACTTCATTCAGTTTGTATTCCAGCCTGCGGTTGGTTTCTGCGAAATTGCGCGACAAAGACACCGACATGGTCAACAGAAGAGCGACGATGGAGATGACGGAAGACGACTCGACCGTGAGCAGAGCTATTGGTTCGATGGTGTTCAGATTCACTAACGTCTGATAGATCTGCCCCAAGAGAAACACCAACATGCCCGCAGTGAAAATGTACGCGCCATCTCTTTTTTTGTAGACCGCCAGGATGAGAATTCGAACAATTTCAACCAGACTCGGACCCATGATGAGCAATGAAACCAAGCTCATATCCACCAGCGGGTTCAGCCATATGTAGATGCCCGTCACAATGAACATCCCCACAAACACCCAAAATTGAAGCGGCATCTTGTTGTAGAACAAGGAATATGCGAATCGGATGAAGAACGTGATGGTCAGTGCGATGAATACGTACTGGATTCGGATGATGCTGATGATGTCCAATCCGGATGTCGAAAAGTTCGTCTCATAGTTCAGATAGGTCAGAATGCCGAAACAGGCCGTGAACAGGGCGAAATAAAGGTTCTGTGTCTGCTTGGAATAAAACAGGAACAGCAGAAAATGGATGAGGGTGAATACCAGCAGGATGCCGCTGAAAAAATATTGGTTCATCGTGGCTTGCCGCGTAAGGTTCACGACATAGGATACCTGATGATTCATTTCGACCAATTGGTATCGGAAACCAGCGTTGTAGCCTGAATCGACGAAATACTGCGCATTGTGATTGGAGTACCGAACTGCGATCACATGTTTACCGGGCTTACTGAATACCAAGGATCGTGGTTTGCGTTCCTGATAAGGCATTTCCAATTCCGGAAGGGATGACACTTGACCGAATTGATACAGCAATTCCCCATTCATATAGATTTCAGAGGCTCCGCTTTGCATCACCACATCGAGTGCGAAAGGGATTCCGATAAGGCTAGAATCCACGTCCAGTGCGATTCGAAACCATCCGATTCCGGTCCACTCTATGTGAGGCAACTGGTTGGATCCCAATGTGGTGCTAACCGGCATCCAATCCCAATCATCCAAATTCGGATTGGCATAAATCAAACTATCGCCGTTTTTAAACTTCCAATCGTTTGGAATGAACAGTGTTCTGTATTCATTGTCCATATC
>CAYPOI010000004.1:0-61950 GCA_964412365.1 uncultured Chitinophagales bacterium
CAAGCCACGGAATTCCTTGTCGGTGTGAAGGAACGACGCGATGCTCAGATCGATGTCCTGTTCAACACCCATCATCATGGCGACCACACCGGTGGAAACGGAACCATGAATGCCAAGAAAATCGTAGCGCAAGAACAGGTTCCTGTATTGCAGACGGCACAAGGCGGACGAACCACACCTGTTTTGGCCACAGAAACCTTCGAGACCGAATGGAAAGAGTTGTTTGGCGATGAAACGGTCACGGCGCATCATTTGAAGCCGGCACATTCTGGCTCCGATACCATTATCCATTTCGAAGAAGCCAATGTGGCGCATATGGGTGATTTGGTCTTCAACCGGGTGTATCCGTTCATCGATCGGAACAGTGGTGGCCGTGTGAAAGGATGGATCGAGACCTTGGAAGCCGCTCTGAAGCGCTATGACGACGATACGCTTTATATCCTCGGCCATGGAAATCCCGCATTCGGGGTGCAAGGGAAGGCATCGGATCTTAAGCAGATGCGGGATTATCTGACGGCTCTCATCACCAAAGTGGAAACGGGTATCAAAGGCGGCAAATCGCGTGAAGAAATCACCACACTGATGATTCTTCCTGGTTTCGAAGATTACATCAGTTTTGGTCCACGGCTTTCTTTGACCGCAAATCTGGAAACGGTTTACGACGAACTGACGGCTTAATAGCCGGAGGATGTTCCATAGCCGCGAGGGTCCGCCGCGCCTTCGCGTCGTCCATCGGGATGGATGAAGATGAAGTGGACACGTGACCCGCCACCGTCCAAATCGGCTGTTTTATGTCCCATCATCCTAAGGCGGTAGAGTTGCGCCTCGGTGAGTGCTCCCGACTCGATGCGTAGCTCATCGGGCAAGTGCTGATGGTGAAAGCGCTTGGTCGCAACCGATTCCTCCGCGGACATCCCAAAAACCGCACCATTCAGAAATCCATGCAAGACGGATGTGATGATGCGAGGTCCGCCTGCCGCGCCCAACACCATCCGAAGGTCTCCATCTTTCACAACAATGGTTGGGGTCATGCTGCTGAGCATGCGTTTTCCGGGAGAGATGGCGTTCGCCTCGGTGCCAAGAAGGCCGAACATGTTCGGAGTTCCAGGTTTGATGGAAAAATCATCCATTTCATTGTTCATGAGAAATCCGGCGCCCGTGATTTCGACATAGCTGCCGTAGGATCCATTCAGAGTGGTGGTAATGGCGACGGCGTTGCCGGATGCGTCCACCACAGAAAAATGGGTGGTTTCCGGTGATTCAGCGGAAGCGGTTGGCGTTCCGTGGCTGACGTTCGAACTGGATGTGGCGTGACCCGGTTCGAAGCTGCTCCATCTAGAGTCGAGATAGTCGCGGGAGAGCAGATCAGGATAGGAGATGGTGAGATAATCGGGGTCGCCAAGGTGGACATTCCGATCGGCGAATGCGCGACGTTCCGCCTCTGCCAACACGTGCATGTATTCTGGCGAGTTGGGACCCATCGTGGCCAGATCCAAGTGTGACACCATGCCCAAAACCTGAGTCAGGACCATGCTTCCACTAGAGGGGAGCGGCATCATGATGAGGTCATAGCCTTTGAACGATGTTGTGGCGGGTTCGCGCCAGACGGATTCGTAGTTGGCGAGATCGGCATGCGTCATGATGCCGCCGCGCTCGGAGAGCGCGGCGATGAGCGCGTCGGCGGTTTCTCCTTCGTAGAAACCGCCGGGGCCGAGCTCGGCGATGCGGCGAAGGGTGTTGGCCAGGTCGGGTTGTATGAACGCATCGCCGGCGGCCCAGCGCTCGCCGGCCGGCGGGAGGAACGAGGTGGCGCCGTGTTCGCGCAGGCGCGAACCGGCGCTGTTCAGAGAGGCAGCCAGGCCGGCCGGCATGGCGTACCCGGCGTCGGCGGTACGGATGGCGGGTTGCAGCAGTTCAGACCAGGGTTTGGATCCGTACCGCCGGTGCGCGTCGTATAAGCCGCGAACCGAGCCGGGTACGCCAGATGCCAGCGCTCCGCGCTGGCTGAGCGCCGGCTGGGCGGCACCGCTCTCATCCACATACATGTCTCGGTGTGCCGCCGCCGGCGCCACTTCGCGGAAATCGAGCGCGGCTGTGGTTCCATCCGCCAACCGCAAGACCATGAATCCGCCACCGCCGATATTCCCGGCCTGCGGATAAGTCACCGCCAATGTGAAAAATGTGGCTACGGCCGCATCCACCGCGTTCCCACCATCTTCAAGGACTTGGGCTCCCACATCCGAAGCCAATGGATCGGCGCTGGAAACCACGGCATGTTGAAAGGTCTGTGCGGTCGCAGGAATCGCGATCAGGCACATCAGAATCCATCTAATAATCATATTTCCATTGGATGTCGACACCCGACTTCCGCTTGTCGGAGCCGGTCACGATCAGGTTCAGGTTTTGTCGCAAGGCGTATTCGATGATCACTTGGCTGTCTGAGGTGCTGCCAAGTTCCTGCAATATCGCTACAAATAATCGGTCGTTGATAAATTTTCCGGCTTTGATCGTGGTACCCGTGTTTCCGCTGGTTCGGGAGTTGTCGATTTCGATCACATCCAATCCGAGTGTGTTCGCGGCCAGATCACCCACGCGATCCACCAACAAGTCCACCGCGATGTTGCCCACATTCGAGGAACCCGACATGGTCTGCTCCCAAGCCATCAATTGCTGGAACGGACGCGAGAACAAGGTGTAACTCACGATGTCCTGTTCTTCCATTTCGGGGTCGCTTTCGAAGCTGGGAATCGGTTTTTCCAAGGTACCGCTGATGATGTACCAGATGCTGATGTCGTGCGGCGGACGCAGCTCATACAGCGTCCGTATCTGTAACTCCGGGTTCTCCGGGTCGCCGCTGAACATCAGGTTGCCTTCTTCTAACGTGAACCGCTTGCCCAATTGGGTCACATTTCCTTGGTTGGTGCCCATGGTTCCGAATACGCTGAGCTCGCCCCCTTTCTCTTTGAGGATGTCCAGTTCTCCACGAAGTTCCAGATTGAGCTCGGGTTGGGACCGGTTTCGGACCCAGAAATTGCGATCGGTTGAGAATCGCAATTCCATCGCCAGATTCTCATACAACTGGACACTATCCAACCAGGGTTCCGATTCGTCTTCCAGCAGCACATCTTCAACCGAATTGTCGCCGAAATTATCCAAGTACAGGAATCCTCGATCCAAACGCAGAGATCCAGTCAGATGTGGATTTTCGAAGCTTCCGCGTAGCCGGTTTTCCAAACTTAGGAAAATCTGTTGTTCCCGCGTGTCGGATACCCGAATGTTTGTTCCTTTGAGCGTGATATCGAACGATGATGGGATGAGACCATCCATGTTGATGGTGCCCGTTGCCGAGGCTGTTCCATTGCTTTCAAAGCTGAGTCGGTTCACGTCGATTCGACCCGCAACGAAGTTCAGATCGAATCCCATATTGCTCAACGTGATGTTCTGCTCGGGGAGAAACACGGAGCCTCGGGTCAGCTTCACATCGCCAGTCACAGCAGGATTTGAATAGGATCCGGTCAGATTCAGATCGCCGTTGATGGATCCTCTCAACCGTCGTGCGGTGGACGGATCCAGAAACAGGTTGAACGCGTTGATATTGAAATTCTGAGTCAACATTGATAATTGGATGGTTTCTAGCTCGGAATCGATGACGGGAACCATTCGGCGCATATCCACATCAAAAGGCAAGCTGCCGCTGATGTCCAACGCGGGTTGACCCAAACTGATCCATTTGGATTCCAATTGCACAGACTGGTTTCTTGAATCGAACGCCCATGATAGTCCTAAGGAATCCACAGGTACCGAAGACACGTTGGATTGGGTGAGGTGCAACTCACCGGCGAATCTCGGATCGCCTGCTGTGCCGCTAACCGTGCCCTTGGTTCGGAAAAAGCCGGGTATCGGTTCGAATCCGATCGACTCGAACAAGCTAGGAAACTCGGACAAATCCGTACGGGCGAGTTCAAAGGACCCGGTTATCGGAAGGGTGAAAAAGGTCCCATCCAACGAGGTCGGATCTTGAAAAAGGAACGGAGTGGAGAAGCGGATGTCCAACCATTTCGTGTGATTTTTCAAACCAACGGCAACCACATCCAATCTCGCATCCAATAGCGACACATCAAACCAAAGGCTGTCTGCATTGACGGTCAGAATGTTGAACTCATCGGTGTAACCGGAGATCGTGAATTCGGGCTCGTTGCCCTGATACAGCACATCGCCCGTAACATTCAGCCGTCCGGTGATGGGTTCTTCCAAGTCAAAAAGCTCGCTGATCACAGCGAAATCCGCGTTGGAAACCTCGAACTCCATGCTGAGCGAGTCGGATTGTCGCGAGGCGTCGATGCGCATGAGCGCGCCGCTGTTTCCGGTGATTTCGAAATTCGCCAATCTCATTCCGGTTTCGGTGAGATCGAAGGTGAATGGATTCGACAAACGGTACGGTTCTCTCGCCATCACAAGATCCAGTTGCGATCCCACGATGTGGATGTCTGTGCCGTACTGAACGACATCCCCCTCGTGTGTCAGCGTGATGTCGTCGGTGGCCTGTGCTTCGAGGACATAAAACGCGGTGACACTGTCGGGGTGGATGCGGCCTTCGGTGCGCAATTCCGCGAAAGGAATGTCAAATCCGCCGACTTCCACGCGTTCCAATCGCAAATTGGTGCCAAATGTGGGTATGGTGAGGATGTCGGATTCGACCATACCTGTCACACGTTCGATGAAAATGGTGTCGATTCTCACCTCATTCAGATCCACAAGTGCATCAAAGCGCATATGTCCAGCCGCCGAACGTGTGAGATTGGCGTTCAGTTCTCCACGGGCTTGTAGGGTTTCGAAGCCGGCCAAGGTCGCCAATGGTTGAAGATTGAGGATGGTAAGCGCGGCATCCAGTCGGTTTGCCTGGCTCAACGGATCGTTCAGATCTTGGCGCATTGTGATGGTTCCGTTCACGATGGCGGATTGGATGGTTCCTTCGGTGACAGTAAGGATCGATCGGTCGAAGTTGGCTACAGCGGTGACGCTATCGACCCGTGCACGGTTGATGATGGAATTACGGATTTCAAGACGTGCGTCAATCCGCGCTTGAGCCAGATCCACATTGCGGCCTCGGGCGGTCACTAACAGATTGAGGGACGTGGGAAACGATTCAAATCCTTCAATCAAGCGCATGTCGAACCCGGTGGTTTCCACGCGCATCGCATAGGTCGGTTCGGGACGATTCCAATCCGATCCGAACACAAACGCGATGCTGTTTTCGCTGATCCGGATGTCTCCGGAACTGCTCAAGCTATCGGGATTGACGAACCCTGACGCACGAAGGCGATCAATGGTCTGAGTATCGATCTGCACCTGCTGTGCCGTTGCCGTATAGGTGAGTTGGTAATCTGGCGACAATTCAGCTTGGATGGTGGTGGACCCGATGCGTCCGTCCGGGAAACGGATGTTGCGAGTGGACAAGGTTCCGGAAAGTCGACCTGCCTCGGTGCGCATGAGCGGCACCGATCCCTCAAATGATGCGTCGATGGATCGGATGTCGGGCATCGCCGGATCACCGAGCAGGCTTATCAGATTCAGTTGTGCGATCTGAAGCGTGAGTGCGGTTACGGTGGGGTCTTCATCCACGCGAAGCTGGAGGCCAAGGTTCAAGCCGGACATCCCAATCGCATCCGCCTTCAGGCTCATGGTCAGATTCGACAAGGTTCCGCGGATGTCGAGTTGAGCGGATACATCCTGCCGCAGCAGTTCCGACTCGGTCAAGGCTACGATGTCGCGCCAGGATAATGGATCTGTGATGGTGTTCGCTTCCAGTGCTCCGTCGTCGATGTTGAATGTGGCTTCGGAGCGGATCACGCTTCGTCCGGTCGCAATCACAAGGTCATCCAGCCGGATTCGTTTGGTGCTCGCATCCCCACTGAGGCTGACGGATGTCGAATCCAATGCGATGCCCCCCGCCATGAACTCCAGTTCCGTGATGGATAGTGCCGGTTCGGTCCCCATCCATGTCGCCGATGCCGAGATCGACAACTCATTCACATAGGGAACGCCGTCGAACGATACCGATCCTTGGCGGATGAGGATCGACCTCACATCCAGATCGAGTGGAAGCTCGGGATAACCCTCCAATTCGGATGTGTCCGGTTCGGCGGTAAGCGGAACATAGGCGATGCGGGGACGAACCAAGGTCAGTTCATCGATTTGGAGGCTGCGATACACCAGCTGCCAGACCGAATACTGGATATGCACGGTATCGATCTCGGCGGTCAGCGTGCTATCTCCATAGGAGACGCCGATGAGCGTGGCGCCATTCCAGAGATCGCCATAGGATGAGTCGATGAGCAAGCCCGGAACAGATTCGGTAAGCGTATTGACGACATATCGGTGGAGCCAGTCGGTATTCAGCAGGAGTCGCAACGAAATGCCGATTACCAATAGGAGGAGAAGTGGAATCCAAATCCAGCGGTATATGCGTGTTTTGGACATCAGAACGTTTGTCCTACCGAAAAGTGGAGACCCCAGCGACCCAGAAATTCGGTATCGAGATCTTGCTGTCGAGGATTGAGCTTGTAGCCCAGATCCAATCGGATCGGGCCTAAGAATGAGGCATATCCAACACCCGCGCCGATTGAATATTGCAGAGAGGTGTATCCGTATTCGTCGAACCGTCGCCAAACTTGTCCACCATCGAAGAACAGATTAGTGGAGAGTCCGTTCAGAACGTTACCGGCATTTTGCCTCAGTTCCGTATTGAACGTGAGCATGGCACGTCCACCATCCGGAACCAATCCGTTGGTTGTGGCCCGCTTAGGACCCAATTGCCAGCGGCCATAACCGCGCACGCTGTTCGTTCCGCCGGCATAAAATCGGATGTTGGCCGGGATGAGATCCAAACTGGGGGCGAGCAGGGCGCCCGATTCGATACGTAACGCCAATTGGGTGCCGTTCCGGAGGGGGATGTAGCGTCTGACGTCCAACGATGCCTTCTGATAGGTGATGGTTCCGAGTCCGAAAAGCCCTGAAAATTCAAGAAATGGTCGGACCGCCCATCCATCCGACGGATCGAACAGAAATTGCTGATAGTAGCCGGAAAATTGCAAGGCGGATTTGTCGTAGAGCAATGTGCTGTCGCGCAATTGAACTTGCACGGATTTCAGAAATTCCTCGTTCCTCGTCAATTCATAACTCACCGACCCGACCAAGCTTTGGCTATATCGATACAGGAAGGTGTTCGTGGCACCGTATCTGAGCAGCAAATAACTTTCTTCATCCACCCGCTGGGCGAAGGGCGACACGACATAGCTGCTGCTGGTGTTGTACACGTACGGGATGAGGTAATCGACATTGATCCGCTGCTCGAGAAACGATGCGCGGATGGATGTCGAGAAACTATGCGCGTTGCCGAAAGGATTGCGGTGGGTCCAAGATGCGTTTCCGCGGAAGTACTCCTCGTTACCGAATCCGACCGTGGTTCGAACACTTCGAAGTGGAAATTCTCTCACACGGATGAAAAGGTTAACGGTCGAATCGCGCTCTTGGTCCGGCACGCTCACCGTCACGAAGCGGAACAGGTGATGTGAAAATATCTCTTGTTGAGCGCGTCCGAGGTAGCGTTGATTGAATCGGTCGCCCTTTTCGATTCCGGTTTCCCGACGAATCAAATCGGATTTGACGGATTCATGACCTTCCACATGGATGGTGTCGATGTACGTGACAGGACCCGGATCCAATATCAGAGTAAGATCGGCCATGATGGCATTGGTGTCGATCACCTCTTCAAGTTTTACCTCGGCAAACGCATAACCGAGATTTTGCAAGGTACTTTTGAACAGCCCTTCGGTATCGGCCGTTTGAATCGACTGGAATCGCTTATCGACCTTGAGGGGATTCTGATTCCGCGCTCGGCGATAGCCTCGAGAGGATTCGATGGATTCGGAGTCGAACCCTTCCGGCCATTCCACTTCAAAGGTTCGGACCAATGTCGGCGTGCCTTCATCGATGGTGAATCGGATGTCGCGTTGCCAATCGTGCTTACCGTCGCGTATCTGATAGGTAACGCGTGCATGAGAAAACCCGCGACGTTGGTAGTATCGCTGAATCCGGATGACGTCGCGTCGAACATCCGTCTCCACATACTCATATCCGGTGCGTTTCCAGAAACGGAAACGTTCCATCAGCGACCGTTCGCGGTTGGCGATCACGGTTCGAAGCACCAAATCGGGATAGGTCTTATTTCCGTTGAAATCGACGCGCCGAACCTTCAGATCCAACTGATCATTTTGCGCGGAAAGCGACGTTGTCGCGAAACACCCCAGCAATAACCCAATCAAAATCATGCGAAAAGACTGCATTTCGGCAATATACCAAGTGTTCCGTGTATCTTGAGTCTATGATGAACGAACAGAGAATCCGACTATTGGGTATGATCGCTATTGTGGCGATTCAAGCCTGCTCCACCGCAAAACCGGTGGCCACGACATTGTCTTACGACCCACCAGGTGCCACTACCGAATCCAAGCCTTTGGACCCTCATCACAAACGCATGATCGGTGCTGGAGACCCAGTGGTATGGGTGGATAATCGCTTTGATGGTGCCCGTTTCTCCGATTTCTATGCCGTGAACGACACGTTATTTCGGGTTGTCATCCGCCCGGAAAACGCTCCCATCAACCGAAGTGCGTTTTATGGATTTCGCATTTGGGCGGACACGCGTCGGTCGGCTTGGATAGAACTGACGTACGAAAACGGCTCCCATCGCTATATGCCCAAACTGAGCATGGATGGGAAAACATGGTCGGTAATGGATAGCTCGGCCTTATACCGTGATGTGGATGCCGGCACCGCTTGGTTTCGGATGGATGTGGATCGCGAACCGACCTGGGTTTCCGCACAGCCGTTGTTCACCTCGGCCGATACGAACGATTGGCTGGTATCGCTTGGGCTGGAATCCGACATCATCGGCCACACGCATGAAGGTCGGCCGTTGCTGAATGTGGTGATCAATGAATCCGGAAATCCGGCGGCACCGGCCATTGTATTGATGACGCGCCAACATCCGCCCGAACTGACCGGCGAAATCGCATTCCGGACATTCGTGGAAACGGTGTTGTCGGACGATGAACGGATGTCCGCTTTGCGTCGCACGCATCAGATCATTCTTTACCCGATGATGAATCCCGATGGGGTGGATGGCGGACACTGGCGTCATAATGCCGGAGGCGTAGACTTGAACCGCGATTGGGGTCCCTTCGATCAGCCCGAGACCCGGGCCGTCCGCGACAATATGAGACATATCGCTTCCAGTGGCGGACCTGTTGTGTTCATGCTCGACTTTCACTCCACCTGGTATGATGTGTTTTATACGATTTCGAGGGATGAGGAACGTAGTGGCTTGTCGGACCGTTGGTTAGGGGGTATCCGGGCGAGGGTGCCCGGATATGTGATCCGGGACGAACCATCGGGAACAGCACCTACGATTTCAAAGAATTGGTTCTACCATGAATTCAACACCGTGGGTGTGACCTACGAGGTCGGAGATGCCACTCCCGAGGTGTTGATCAAAGATGTAGCCCGCGCCGCGGCGTATAGCCTTGCACAATTATTAAACCAAATTCCATGAAAAAACAACTGATCGTGATCGGCGCCGGATTCGGTGGTCTTGCCACCGTCCAAGCCTTGAAACGCGATGATATCGACATCACGATTATCGATCGAACCAATCATCACGTGTTTCAGCCATTGCTGTATCAAGTGGCCACGGCCGCTTTGGCACCAGGCGACATCGCCGTCCCCATCCGAGGAATTTTATCCAAGCAAAAGAACGTGAATGTGGTGATGGGGGATGTGAACGGAATCGACACATCCGCCAAAACCGTGAGCGTGGCCGATGGTCGTGTGTTTCATTACGACGATCTTGTTCTCGCTCCCGGTGCCCGGCACAGTTATTTCGGGCATGATGATTGGGAAGCACGCAGCCCCGGGCTCAAGACCATTTCCGATGCGCTCACGCTTCGTGAAATGATGCTCACCAACTTTGAAAAGGCCGAGCAGGTGAGTGAGCAGGAGGCGGGTCCGTATTTGAATTTCGTGGTGGTTGGGGGCGGTCCGACCGGAGTGGAGTTGGCCGGGGCCATTGCCGAGATCACTCGGAGAACCATGTTGACCGATTTCCGGCGGATTTCACCAGGTATGGTTCATGTGTATCTGATCGAAGCCTTGCCTGCCGTTCTTTCAGCGTACTCAAGTAGCTTGTCTGAAAAAGCGCGCGGATCGCTGGAAAGCTTGGGCGTGAAAGTGCTCACCCAAACGAGAGTTGAGCAGATCGATGAGACGGGCGTGAAAACGAATAATGGGTTCATCGCAAGCAAGAGCATCATCTGGGCGGCAGGGAACCAGGCATCCCCACTCATCAAACTGCTGAACGTGGAAACAGATCGTGCCGGGCGAGCCATGGTTGCCCCACGGCTCCATCTGCAACATGACGAGCATGTGTTTGTGATCGGGGATGCCGCCTATGTGACCCATTCCAAGGGCATTGTTCCAGGTGTGGCACAGGGTGCGATGCAGATGGGAAGCTATGTGGCCAAACTGTTGAGGCGTCGATATGCCCAAAAATCGGAGCCCGATGCGTTCAGATATCGCGATCTGGGAAACATGGCCACCATCGGCCGAGCCAAAGCCATCGCCGATATCAAAGGTCTCGAATTCCATGGGTTTGTGGCTTGGCTCATGTGGTGTGTGATCCACGTGGCGCAGCTGATCAGCTTCCGGAACCGATTCCGCGTGATGGCGGAGTGGTTGTGGTATTACATCACCTTCAAACCCGGATTCAGGCTCATTACCGGGGTTCATCGGAAATAAGTACCTTCTTCGATGCAACTCCTACTCGCCTTCTTCTTGTGGATTCAACCACCACAGGAGATCACTTTCTCCATCCTACATACCAACGACGAGCACTCGGCTCTCATCCCCGCGCCATTAGCCACTCCCAAAACCGCGTTGGGTGGCATGGCTCGGCTTGCGACGGAACTCACCTATTGGCGCGAGCGAAAAGCCACTGAAAACGAGCCGATCTTTGTGCTTTCCGGTGGCGATTTCAGCACGGGAACACCTTTCAACTGGTTGGTGTTCAACGGCGAAGCGCCTGAGCTCGAACTCATGCTGGATTTGGAATACGATGTGATCACATTGGGGAACCATGAGTTCGATTATGGTCCCGACAGGCTAGTCTCGTACCTCGCCAAGGCCGGATACCCTGCAAAGGCCGCATTCACACCGATGATCTCTGCCAACATCCTCATTCCGGACGGTCATCCGCTGGGGGATATGGGAATCACCCCGACGCATGTTGCCGAGCTTCCGTCCGGACACAAAATCGGATTCATTGGACTGATGGGCATAAGTGCGGCAGACGTGGCTCCATACAAGGATCCGATCTCGTTCGCGCCATTGGCTGAAACCACACGCAGGGAAATCGAGCGACTCAAGGCGGAAGGCGTCTCGATCTTCATCGCGGTCACGCATTCGGGCGTGGAAGAAGACATCCAGCTCGCTGAGGATGTTCCGGAATTGCATCTGATCGTGGGCGGACATTCGCATACGCTCATCCCCGAACCCATGCGCGTGAAAAACACGCTCATCGTTCAAGCCGGATCGTTGTTGCAGTATCTGGGTATCCTCGAAATCGCGTTTGATCCGGAAAAAGGCACCATCCGCCTGCTCAATGAGGAACGCGGGAATCCGTACGTGAAGGCCTTGTCGGATGGAGTCGAATCCGATTCCACCATAATGGAGAAGGTTCGTGGGTACGAAGTGGCGCTGGATAGTGCCATTGCCAATTGGACATCCGGACGGGTCACAAATCATCGCGCCGTCCTCTCCGAAACGCGTTTTCCAATTCCCAGCACGCCGATCTTGCAAGAAACTCCAATGGGAAATGTTGTAACGGATGCGATTCGTCTCGGTGTGCAGAATGCGATGAGCGAGCGTGTGGATTTCGCGTTTCTAGCGAATGGAGTGATCCGGGGCGATTTTCCGGCGGGACCGATTCCGTTTTATGATGTGGCATCGTATACGGGGCTGGGATCGGGTCCGGATGCATCGCCCGGCTACCCGCTGGTGAGCGTGTATTTCACGGGGACGGAAGTGAGGCGCATTCTGGAGATCATGATTCTACTGTCTCAGTTTCGGGGCGACACCTATTACTTGCAAGCATCCGGATTGAGCTACGAGTTTGATGTGGATCGCGCAATCTGGTTGCGCATTCCGTTTGTCGGAACACCGATACCCTCCTCGAAAGCCGTTTCCCGGGCTTGGCGCTATACCGGAGAAGGTGTTCAAGGCAACTTTCCTGAGCAATTCGAATCATTGGAATGGGAGGACGACCGGCTCTATCATGTGGTTTCTGATTATTACAATGCCTCGTTTCTGCCGTTCGTGGGCACCATCATTCCGAATCTGCAGCTCGAATTCAAAGACAAGAACGGTGAGCCGGTTCAGTTAGACAATCGCATTGTGTATCGGGATGGGAAACCCTACAAGGTTTGGCAAGCCGTGGCCGATTATGCGATGGCGAATCCCGTGATTCCCGCATCCTACCAAGCCGAATTCCAGCGCCAAATTCCTGTGAACAAACTTCACATGCTGTTCTGGCCGGGCTTCATCAGTGGTGCGCTCGTCGCCGGATTAATTATCCTCTTTCTTAAACGTCGCACCTCGCGCATCGCACCTCGCGCTTCGAACAACTAACAACCAACAACAAACCACTAACGCATTTGTCTTTCTACAGCCGCTGGATCTTTCCCTATATGATGGATGTCGCGATGCAGGACAAGTTGTTCACTCGCCACAGGGTGGATGTGTTGAAAGGTGTGATGGGGGATGTGTTGGAGATCGGAGTCGGGACGGGATTGAACTTGCGCCATTATTCCGAAAACGTGAATCGGTTGGATGTGGTCGATTCCAATCCGGGGATGAATGTCTTGCTACGTCGACGCATGAATGGCATTCCGTTTCCTGTCGTACACACCACGATCAGCGCGGAAACCTTGCCTTATTCGAACGAACAATTCGATATGGTGGTGTCGACCTGGACCTTATGCAGCATTCCGGATGTGTCGAAAGCCTTATTGGAAATCCATCGCGTGCTAAAGCCCGGCGGACAATTCCGTTATGTGGAGCACGGGTTGGCGCCGGATGCCCACGTCGCGAAATGGCAGCATCGTCTCAACGGAATCCAGAATGTGATTGCGGATGGATGTCATTTGAATCGCAACATCACGGAATTGATTCGGTCGGCTGGCTTTGAGCTGACCCAAACACACAACGCATACACTCCGAAGGCCCCCAAGTTCGTTGGTTACCATTACACCGGAATCGCACTCAAGCATCAACCATGAAAACACTCCTATTCGTCGTCCTCCTTCTCCCCGCCGCGCTCCAAGCCCAAAGCGCCGACATCATCCGACGCGTAGAACCCTTGCTCAGCGACCCAAAATGGGACCATAGCACGTGGGGAATCGCAGTGAAAGACCTCTCCAACGGAGGATGGGTGTACCGGCATAACGCCGAGAAACTGCTGATGCCGGCCTCCAACACGAAATTGTATACTACCGCCGCCGCTCTCGTCCGACTCGGCGCATCCTACCGTTACAAAACCGTTCTTTCCGTGGCCGGCGACGATCTGATACTGACCGGTGGTGGCGACCCAACTCTGGGTGGACGCTTCACCAACGGCGACCGTATCCTGGTGTTCCGCCAATGGGCCGATTCACTGAAAGCGGCAGGCATCGATACCATCCGCGGACGATTGCTGGTCGATGTGTCGCGTTATGATGACACTCGCCTTGGTCGAGCCTGGAGCTGGGATTACACCACGTATTACTGGGCGGCAGAATTATCGGCGATGAATTTCAACGACAATTGCGTGGATCTGATCATTGTGGGAGGGAAACCCGGCGAACCGGCCACCATCACGTGGGAGCCATTCAACACCGATTATGTGTCGGTCATCAATCAAACCATGACGATTCCCAAAGGAGAGCGCGCCATCACGCACTATGATCGTCCGTGGGGAACCAACGAAATCACCGTAGGAAACCGGATTCAGGAAGGCGATACGGTGCGGTACTCCGTCGCGATCAACCATCCGGGTTTGTATGCGATGCACATCCTTCGGCAGGTGCTTTGGGATGCGGGAATCGTGGCGTTGGGAGATGTGGCGTATGTGGATGAGGACGTGGCGGAGCAAGAATCCCACCGATTCGAGTTCCAATCGCCGGAATTGCGCGAGATCGTACGGGTGATCAACAAACGCAGCCAGAATCTCTATGCCGATGCGCTGATGAAGGAAGTGAGTCTGAGTGATTCGGTCTCAGTAGGCTCGCATCGCGAGGGCATCGCGCTGGCCAAGCACGTCTATGCCGCTGCAGGTATCGATACGACGATCATGCAGATGGCCGACGGTTCGGGGTTGACCCGCATCAACCTGTTCGCCCCGGAAATGACCATCGATTTGCTCACCTATATGCATGCGCATCCGGATACATCCATCCGGAATGTCTTCATCGACTCCCTTCCCTTCACAGGCGAACAGCCGACCACCTTGGGATCGATGTTCCGCGGACGAAACGCACCTTTTGTGCAGGCGAAGACCGGAACCATCGGGTATGCGAGGGCGCTAAGCGGGTATCTGACCACCCAATCCGGAAAAACGTATGCGTTTTCCTTCATGGTGAATCATTATACCGAGTCGACCACCGCCGCGAATCAGGTTATTGAATCGATTCTGACCGAACTGGCGAAGGACTAAGCGCGCGCCCCGGAAATTTGCCCGTATGGGCGCCGTTACGCACCACTTGCACGCCATTGACGAACACATGATGAACGCCGGTGGCGTATTGATGTGGCTCGGAAAAGGTCGCGTTATCGATGATGGTCGCCGGATCGAATAGGACCAGGTCGGCGAAATAACCGGGTTTCAGTAGGCCACGGCGCTCCAACCGCAGATTGCTTGCTGGCAGGGATGTGAGGCGTCGAACGGCTTCCTCCATGCTCATCACTTGTTCATCACGGGCATAATGACCCAAAACACGCGCGAACGATCCATAAGCCCGCGGATGTGGTTTTCGCAGCAATTGATCTCCTTCTGCAGCGAAGGAGCCGGAATCGGACCCGAAACTCACCCAGTCCTTGCTCATGATGGAACGCACGTTTTCCTCAGACATCAAGAAATAGACGGCCCCAACGCGTGAATCATCCATCACCACAAGATCCATGGCCGTATCGATGGGATCTTTGCCGTGGCGCCGGGCGATCTCGGCGAGGCTGAGTCCGGAATACATTTGCAAGGAATCGTTTCGAAAGCCGACCAACACGATGCGCTCGGGATCACCTGCCAATTGGTAGAAGTTTTCCCATTCATCCTGCGTTTCCAGAATGCGTGCTTTGATCTCGGCGCGTTGGATGGGATCACTGAGGCGTGCCACCCATGCATCATGTCCGTCTTCCATCACATCCGGTGGCATGATGGCCGTGAGGGATGTGGATGCGGCGGTATATGGATACATGTTCGCTGAGACGCGCACACCGGCATTGCGAGCAGCTTCGATGCGGTCGAGCACCAGTTGTTGTTTTGGCCAGTTGGCTTCGCCAGCAGCTTTTAGATGGAAGAATTCGCCACGGATTCCGGCCTCTGAGGAAATGGTGATGAGTTCGTCGATGGCTTCGAGCAGGCGGTTTCCTTCGCTGCGGATGTGGGATATATATAGACCATCATAGGGTGCGGCGGCTTTGGCGAGGGCGATGATCTCGTCGGTTGTGGCGAAGGCGCCGGGAGCGTAGATGAGGGCGGAACTGAGTCCGACGGCGCCATCCGCCATGGCTTGAGCCACGAGCGCCTGCATCCGCGCCAGCTCGTCATCGGAGGGTGCGCGGTTTTCATGCCCCATCACATGGATTCGCACCGTGCTGGCGCCGACATAACTGGCCACATTTGGAGAGACGCCGCGTCGCTCCAGGTCATCTAAGTAATCTTTCAAGGTGACCCATGGGCGGTTTTCCGTGCGCATGGAATCGGAGTTGGGTCCCATCGACCAACCTTCGCCCATCACTTCGAGGGTCACTCCTTGCAGGATGTCGCTCATGGAACGACCGTCGCTCAACAACGATTCCGTAGCCCAACTAAGCATGTTGATGAACCCGGGTGTAAGGGCGAGGCCCGTGGCGTCGATTCGGTTGCGAACGCGGACATCCTCATCCATGACGCCGATGAACGAGATGGTATCGGAGTTCACGTACACATCCGATACATAGGATGGGGAGCCGGACCCGTCGATGATGGTGGCATTCTGAATGACGAGGTCGTAATCGTAACAGCCAGAAAGGGTAAAACAAAGAAGCAGATAACCAATAGAGATTCGATTCATTGAGTAAGAGATTCGTAGATGATTCGGGAGATTTCAGCGCCAATGGCGGTGCCGTCGGCATTCGACGCTAGGTTTTTGGACAAGATAACAAGGACGTAGCGACGACCATCCGGAAGAAACACGATTCCCGAATCGTGGACCACATGATTGATGGAGCCGGTTTTATTGGCGATGTCGATCTCGGGCGGAAGCAGAGCTGGAATCACATCCCGAAAGACTTGTCGTTTCAGGATGGAGACCATCACGGAATCGGTTGCTGGAGAAATAGCCGTTCCTTTGGCGAGATGGTCGAAAATGATGGCCAGATCGCGTGCGGTAGTGGAATTGGAAAGGCCGGCTTCAAACGCTTTCATGTCTTCGACACCACGCAACACATGGATGTTCTGAGCGCCGAGTTCCCGCATGGATCGGCTCACGTTCGTGGCCCCGACACGTTCGATGAGTAAGTTGGTGGCCAGGTTGCTACTACGGGTAATCATGTCGTCGACGATGTCAAGCACGGGAACGTGGGTTCCGATTTTGGAATAGAGCGCTTCGCCCCCATCACGCGAGATGTCGAGCGAAAAGGTGGAGCTATCGACGATGCTCGTGAATTCATTAACGACCAGGATGGAATCGGAGAGATTGTACTGCTTGAACACCTCGATCATGACGGGTGTTTTCATAGTCGACGCCGCATGGAAGGATTCGTCCGGGTTGATCAAAATGCGGGAATCGGGTTGACCTACTATCCAAAAAGCGACTGAAAATGTTCCCTGCGATGCTGAAATCAGGGTTTCGATGGTGTTTTGAGGTGGGGAAAGATTAGATAACAATGCGATAACAATTAAAATCATAAGAATGAGTGGGTGGGTTGGCGTAATAAAATTAGGGAAATCGGCTGCAAACGTCTCAAAAAGGGTCAAATTGTGCGATTTGAACCATAAAAAGCACAAAAACTATTGGTTGTTACGATTTGGATGCTTACCATCCAAACTAAGCTGAATTAACACACGGTTGTGTCATCCAACGCACCGGGCTATCAACCAACGAAATAGAATGATATGAAAAACATCTTGCGTACTCTCCTTGTCGGAGCGTTTTGCATCCTGTCTACCAGCCAATTGATGGCTCAGGGGCTGACGTTATCAGGGACTGTTACTGATCAATCGACCGGGGAGCCACTTCCCGCCGTCAATATTTTTGTTCCACAACTTAGCCGCGGTGCGGTGACGGATGTGGATGGCAACTATGCGATCATCCTACCAGCCGGTAGCTATGCGCTTCGCATCACCTCTGTCGGTTACAAGCGCTTGAACACCGAAGTCACGGTTCAAGGCAGCAATGTGACCTTCAATATTCAACTCGAACCCGATGTGATCGGCTTGGATCAAGTGGTCGTACTTGGTTTTGGTGAGACATCCCGTCGGAATGTGACCGGTGCCATCACCTCGGTCTCCGGCTCGGATATCGAATTCTCACCTGTGAACACAGTTGAGAATGCGATCCAAGGTCGTGTGTCCGGTGTGTTCATTCAACAGAACAACGGTAAGTTGGGTCAAGGCATGCAGGTCCGCGTTCGCGGTTCCTCATCCGTATCGGCCAGCAATCAGCCATTGTATGTGATTGATGGCGTTCCAGTGATCATGGATGACTTCTCGATCAGTGGGGCCAGCACCAACCCACTCGCACAATTCAACTTCAACGATGTGGAGTCGATCCAGATCCTGAAAGATGCGTCCGCAGCGGCAATCTACGGATCACGCGCGGCAAACGGTGTGGTTCTGATCACGACCAAATCGGGTCGTCCTGGCCGTACGCAGTTCAACTATTCGTTCCAACGCGGTTCCAGTGAGCCAACGGGATTCGTCGACATGATGAACTCGAAGCAGTATGTGAACTACATGTATCAAGCCGCTAAAAACGGTGATGCATTCGCCGGTTCCACCTGGCGTGTGGGCGAGATTGAATGGGTGTTCGACACCTATGGTCTCGGAACCGACTGGCGCAGCTGCTTGGAAGCCGTTCATGGCGGTCCAGATGGAGCCTGCGAAGTTGACACCGACTGGCAAGCCGAAGCTTTCCAAGATGCCAGCATGTTCTCGCACGATTTGTCCGCTTCCGGTGGTAATGACGCCACCCGTTTCTTTGTAAGCGGCCACTTCAGCGACCAAGATGGTATTCTGATCAAAGACCGTTTCCAACGCGCCAACGTTCGTTTGAACTTGGATCACAAGGCAACGGACCGCATCCGCTTGGGAATGAACATCACCGCTGGTCGTTCCTTTCATCAGCGCTTGTCAACGGATAACGCATTCTCGACGCCGATCCAGTTGATCGCACAAATGCCGATTAGCCCGTTGTACTACCCAGGCGAGGAAGAAACGCCAGCCAATCTGAACAACGACACGTACTATTATAACGGCGTGATCCACAAGCACTTTTCGAAGTACCATGTGACCACGATGAGATCGACCGGAACATCCTATCTGGCCTACAACATCTTGCCAAGCCTCGAACTTCGTTCGGAAGTGAGCGCGGATGTGATGACCGGTTACGATGACCAATGGTATGGTCCAGAAACCGCCGTTGGTTTCGCAAGTGCCGGCCAAGGTGGTTACGCATCTGTCGCATGGCAGCAGAGTGTTTCGTATGGTACCGCTCACTATTTGAACCATAATTTGAACGTGGGTCGCAACCAATCGTTGGCTACCACAGCCGGTTTCAGCTACCAGTACAACGATTACAACTATGCGTTCACCGCACGTTCTGGCTTCCCGAACAACTCGTTCAAACGTCTGACCAGTGGCGCAAACCTCTTGAGTGGTTCCACCACCGGTTCCGAGTACAGCTTCCTGTCGTACTTCGCACGGAGTAACTACTCATTGAACGATCGTTATCTGGTGTCCCTGAGTGGACGTATTGACGGATCGTCGCGTTTCGGTGCGGACAATCGCTACGGCTTCTTCCCTGCCGCATCGGTAGGCTGGATCCTGACCGAAGAATCCTTCGCAACGCCAATCCTTCCGATTGTCTCCTTCCTTAAACTGCGTTTGAGCCATGGTACAACGGGTAATGCCGGTATCGGTAACTTCGCCCACCTCGGATTGTGGGGAGGAACATCCTATGGCGGCCAATCGGGTATCACCCCGACTCAAATTCCGAACAGGAGCTTGACGTGGGAAACCACAACCCAAACCGATTTAGGGTTTGATTATGGTTTCATGAACAACCGTATCACGGGTGAGGTCGACTTCTATGTGAAAAACACGGAAGATCTTCTGTTGAACGTGCAGATTCCAGGAACATCCGGATTCACTACATCCACCCAGAACGTAGGTAAACTGGAGAACAAAGGCTGGGAGATCGTAGTCAATACGTTCAACTTAACCGGCGACTTCAAGTGGAACTCCACATTCAACCTGTCCGCAAACAAGAACAAGATCACCGATTTGGATGGTCAGGTATTGTCTGGCGGATTGGGCATGAACCGTGCGATTGAAGGACAACCTTTGGGTGTGTTCTATGGCAAGGAGTTTGCCGGTGTAGATCCCGCGAATGGCAACGCCCTCTTCAATATCTACGATAAAGAAGGCACTGGTGGAAACTTCGTCGAAACCACAAGAAACTACAACTTGGCGACTAACCGCGTACTCGGTAATCCGAATCCGGATTTCATCGGTGGGTTTGGCAACAATTTCTCCTATAAAGGATTCGATTTGGACGTTCTGTTCCAATTCGTTCAGGGAATTGATGCCAACATTTCCGGCCATGGACGCTGGAGTCGTGGTAACGGTATTTTCGAGGATAACTCAGTCACCGATCAGCTGAAGAGCTGGACACCTGAGAATCCAAACACGAATGTGCCACAAGCCCGTTACATCGTGACCAACGGTAACCAAATTTCCTCACGTTACATTGTTGACGCATCCTACGTGCGTCTGAAAAACGTGACGTTGAGCTACACGGTACCTCGCCAATTCTTGCGCAACACGGGCTTGACCAAAGTCCGTCTGTATGGAACTGGAGTCAATCTGATGACCTTCACGGACTATCCGGGCTGGGATCCAGAAATGAACTCCGACTTCATCGCAGGTAACATCGGTCTTGGTAACGACTTCTATACCGCGCCACAGGCGAAAACCATCACCTTTGGTATCGACATTGGTTTCTAACCAGTCACACCGATTTACATCAGGAAATTGAATACGTCTATTATGAAAAAACAAACAAACTTGATCCTGGCTCTGTTGATTGGCGTGACCTTCGTCGGTTGCGACAGTCTCCTGGAGCTAAATCCTCAAGCATCCATCACAAGTGAGGTCGCATTGGAAAATGCGTCGAACGTGCAAACGGCTTTGGTGGGTGCATATGCAGTATTGGGTAGCGCCGATACCTATGGAGGCAGTTATATCTACCTTTCGGAGATATTTGCTGCTCCTGGTAATGAGATCTACTTCAACGGTACGTTCATCGATCCTCGGGACGTGAACGATAAAAATATCGTCACCACGAATGCGTACGTCACCCGTTTCTGGACAACCAGTTACAATGTGATCAACCGTTCGAACAATGTGTTGACCGCCTTGGATAAGTTCGGATCGGATACGGCTACTCGTGACCGTGTGGAAGCGGAAGCCCGCTTCTTGCGCGGCGTGGCGTACTACAATCTGGTTCAGCTGTTCGGTAAAGCCTATAATGATGGATCACCAACCACCAACCTGGGCGTACCGATCAATCTGACCCCGACCACGTCGGCGGCTACGATTGTTGAGGCACCTCGCAATACGGTATCGGAAGTCTATGCCCAAGTGATAGCGGATTTGACGGCCGCCAAAACAAGTCTTCCTCCTACGAACGGATTCTATGCCAACACCTATGTGGCTAGTGCGTTCTTAGCGCGGGTTTACTTGGCGATGGCCAACTATCCGCTTGCGGCAGCTGAAGCGGATCGTGTGATCGCATCGGGCAACTATTCGTTGTTTGCCAATGTGGCTAGCAATTTCAACCGTACCGCCAATGGTTCCGAAACCATTTTCGCCATGCAAGTGACGCAAACCTCCGGTTCCAACGATATGGTGGTGTTTCATTCGCCAACTCCATTCGGTCGTGCCGATATCCAAATCTTGGATCCGCATTTGGCCAACTATGAGCTGACGGATGCACGTCGTGACTTGTTTATCGTCACCACTCGTGGTCGCATGACAACCAAGTATCACTCCACAACGGGTGATTCGAGGAACTTCAACGTCAACGTGATCCGCTTGGCGGAAATGTATCTCACCCGTGCGGAGGCCAACTTCCGTATCACCGGTTCCCTTGTGGTCGGTGTGGGTGGTGTGACACCTGAAGCCGATATCAACATGATCCGCACTCGCGCTGGACTACTTCCAGCCGTAACGGTAACCTTGGCTGATATCCTTCTGGAACGTCGAAACGAGCTCATTTTCGAAGGCGTGTTGTTCATGGACATGAAACGCAATCAAATAGGTACATCCGACCGTAGTGGTGGTGTACTTGCGTGGAATGCCGATCGCTTCACATTCCCGGTTCCTGACCGTGAGTGCAACGTGAACGAAAACTTGGTTCAGAATCCAGGCTACGGCGACTGCTGAGCCCACCTGATCTGATCTAGATTCTAAAGCCGGTATCCTTCGGGATACCGGCTTTTTTTATGTTCATCCCTGCTTGAAGAGACGTTGGTACATCGAGTACTTCTGCGAGGTGTAGGCCGGGTAGACACGCCAAATCAACCATCCTGCAATCAGAAGAACAACGGGCAACGCATACAGGATCCATCCGACATAGTAGATGATTCCAAGAATCACAATGGATATCGAATCCAATAGGATGATGCGGGTGGATGTGTTGTTCTTGAAGCTGGCGATGTTCTGAATGGAAAGGAAATGCGCGATGTGACGCGCCTGGTGCATGCTTCCGTACAAACCGATCGGAATCATGATGGCGGCGGATGCAAGGTACATCCCAGTATACTCCAAGGTCAGTATACCGGCCAATCCCATCACCAAGAGAGTACACGTGAAATCGTACACCAACATCGGCCAAAGTGTGGCCCACCAAGCTCGACCCAATTCCCGTGGTCGCCCGTTCAATAACTCATGGGAAATCCACGTCTCCCGGAAAAACCCGGCGAGATTGTTCTGCACATAGGTGAACGGGGTGATGGGAAGCATCAGGAATCCGGCGTATAAAACCGACCAATGCTGTTCATCCACAAAAATGCGTCCCCCCATCAGATATCCATACAAAATGGCCAATATCTTAATGAGAGGTAAAATTAGGACCAACGGACGAACCGACTTTCTGCGAAGGAACAATCGTTGCTCAAACCCCAGGATCTGCCATTTGCCTTCGTTTCGCGCTGTGGCATTTTTCTTGGTCTTGGGCTGGATGATCTGCGCATCGAGGTAGACATACACCACCCAGGCGACGAGCGTCCAGGCCGTGGACAACGCGAGGCGGGTCCACACATCCGGCTCCAACCAAAATCCGATGAAGAAATACGCCGCCAACGTGAACGGAAGTACCGCCCATAAGGTCAGATTATGGAGGACATCCTTCATTTCCTGTTCGATGAACAACTTGGCCGCGCGCTCGGTGAGAACGGCGCCGATGAACCCGACGAGAATCGTGAGCACCGACCGATAATCGTAATACGTGCTCATGAACCACACCGCAAAAATGAATACGAAGGTGTATAGATAGAACAGATGCAACAGATCGTGGACCGTGTTCGAAATCAACCGGAAAGGACGATTGATGGGATAGGTTTCGCGGATGAACCTGCCCGACGGACGATACCCCGGGAAATAATTCACGAAGATGACCATGCTCAGAACCAATGTCTGCAGCAGCAGGTCGGCCTGAGTGAAAGAAATATCGACCCGATACGAATCGACCATCGCATCCAGCAAATAGCCATAATATGCGCCATACGCCACCACGAAAATCAATGCGCCGGTTCGGATGAGGTTCAACCAAATGGCATCATCCCCCATGAACATGGCCCTTAGCTTCACCTTAGACAGAAAACGAACCGTTTCTCCTAATCCAGAAGCCATTGCAAGGTTTCCTGTGATTTGGGTTCCGATTTCAACAAGGCGAACAAGGTTTTGTCGATCAACCCCGATCCGCTTTCCAAAAACTTGGGCAACGTGTCGTAAAAAGCCAGCTGTCGCTGATGGATGACGGCCACGTGGCTCGCCATCTGTTCCACATAATTCAGATTGTGCGACGACACCAGGATCGCCCGCCGCGGATTCAGCCACAACGACAGGAACTGGATCAGCACTTGAGATGCGGCCGGATCCAGCCCTGAAAACGGCTCATCCAAAATCAACAGGTCCGGCTTATGAAGTAGGGAGATGATCATCCCTAGCTTTTTCCGCATCCCCGCCGAATAGGTTCCGCATGGTTTCGAGAGCTCCGACACATCATCGAAAAAATAGTCAAACAAGGTGCGGATGCGATGTTCGCGTTCCGGTTTGGGAATGCCATACAACATGCAAGCGAATTCCAATTGTTCTTTACCGGTCAGCTCGTCGTGGATGAGTTCCTCTTCCGGCATCACGCCGATGCGTTTGCGGATGTCGACCGTATCGGCAGGGTAGGTCATTCCGAATAGACTCACATCCCCTTTTGTTTTCGGAATCAGATCGAGAAGGATGTGGATGAGGGTCGATTTTCCAGCCCCGTTGTTGCCCAGCAGACCGACGCAAGTACCAGGATGGATGGTCATCGTCAGGTCTTCCAAGACCTGCTTCTTTCCATAGTTTTTGTAAACGTGTGAAACCGTGACCATACTTATTCTGATTCCTTCTTAAGTTGTCCATTATGACCAAACGCTACGAAGATACTCCGCCCGTGTCCACATCCGCCAAGGATAAAACTGTGGCGGCATCCCGCATCCGCACCAATGAACTGGTGTTGCCCAATGATACCAATCCGCTGGGTAACATGATGGGAGGGCGTTTGCTGCATCTGATGGATATCTGTTCGGCGATTTCGGCACAACGGCATTGCAATCGCAGCGTGGTGACGGTCTCGGTAGATAGTGTCGAATTCAGGCATCCGATCAAACTCGGTGAAGTGGTCGTGATTGAGGGTGAAGTGACCCGTGCGTTCAAATCGTCGATGGAAGTGGCGCTACAAGTCTGGGCCGAAAACCTACGAGCCGGAACTCGCAAGTTGTGCACCACATCCTATTATACCTTTGTGGCAGTAGACTCCGATGGGAAACCCATCCCGGTTCCTCCGGTGATACCGGAAACCGAGTTCGAAAAGCGCCGATACGAAGAAGCCGAGAAGCGTCGAGCCGACCGCCTCTCTACTTCAAGAGCGTGATGACTCGGGTAACGATGTCTCCATCCGTTGTGAGTCGAACGATATAAGCCCCGGTTGCGAGCCCCGACGCATCAAATTCGATGCGATGTTCTCCTGCTCCGAATGGTCTGTCGGCCAGCTCAGCCACATGTCTTCCCAGCATATCGAACACATCCAGCTTCACATTGGCAAATCGAATGGTCGTGAATCGAATGGTCGTTCCTGGGTTGAACGGGTTTGGGTAATTCGGCAACAAGGCGACTTGAGTCGGATTATCAATCCAGGGCGGACCCGAAACACCGAATCCAACGGTAGATACCTCGAACACCCGTTTGGCTCTTGCAGCGGCGATTTGAGCTCGTAAAATGGGCAGAGTCTCGCCGAAAGCCATCACAAATCCGACAACCATCTCTTGCTGGGGTGCCAACATGAACGATCCTGAACCCGTAGCCATAGCCACATCCACATTGGCCACACTTGTCTTCGCCGTTCCCGCTTTGAGCGACCACAACTTTTCCTGGCGCGTGTAACCGTCCTGACTCGGTTCGTTGCTTGCGAAATAGGTTCCGAAATTCAAACTGTCCACAACGCCATCATACGAGTTATCAATCGCCATCACACTCGTAATCGGCCCAAGATGAGAGATGGTGACGAACGGGTAAATATCCAATTGATTCGGCGAATACGCATATAGGATGGAATCCGCAGCGGAATACTCCACCGTATTATCATCATAATTCCCAATATCCCAGTCTGCGAAGAGTCCGGCGCGCACATTCCGCATCAACTCGGACGATGTGTTTCGGATGGTGTATTTCACAAAAATGGAGCGGTTCAAAGCCGCTTCTGTGAATGCGTAGACTTCCTGCGTCACTTCAAGCGACGGAGAGGCTGGAAATCCGGCGGATGTGAACATGGCAAGGCCATCCGCATCGGAAATTAGTCCGGGTTCATTCACGGTAAACGGCGCTTTTGGACGAAAATGATTGTCGGGTGAATTCGTGCTTCGAAGCTGATTCACCATGAACACGCCCCGTTCGGATGTGAGTGAAATCATCAGACCGGCTTCATACAAAATGCTTTCCAGTTGGATAAGTCCGTTGGTGGTTTCCACAATAGGTTGAAACCCGATGCCTCCCGACCCAGCCGTGGCATTCTCGTAGCCGATGGTTCCATTCGATGCAAAAGAGGTCACGGCACGGTTCACATCCATCACATCGTAGAGGAAATCATCAAAGACGACGACATCGAAATCGGTATAGGATGTGCCCGTATCATTCATCATCAGCCGAACCGTCGGCGCCTCGTTGAAGTTGAAATTTTCCTGAATAAAGATGGGGATGTCGACCTGTACGGAAGCTCCGGTTTGGATGACGCCTATGGAGATAGCCGACCCTGAACCCACTGTCATGTTTCCACTCAAGGCCACAGACTCAATCGAAAACGACCCGCTTGTTGGTGCGCCATGATTGGTGAGGGTCAAGCGGATGTTGCCATCTTCGCCGAAACTCAGTTTGCTTCCGTCATCCGCCAAAAACCGCACGTTCTTGATTTCGACACCTGGCAATGGAGTGGACACCGCACGGATCGCGTCCACCTTCCCTCTACCTAGTTTGTACGCAAAATTCAGACCGTTCCCACTGTATACCGTGCTGTTGGACGCGGATCGGATTTGTTGCCGCACGCGATCTGGCGACCAGCTTGGATGCTGATGCCGTACCAACGCCGCAATTCCAGCCACGATCGGACTGGCCATGGACGTGCCCGAATTCAACGCATATCCATTGCCAATAACGGTGCTTAACACACTGGTGCCCCGCGCCATCACATCGAGATCAAACCCAAATGAGGAGAAGGTGGATCGGATGTCGTTCGATTGGAGGGAACCTACCGATAGCACTTCGGGATAGGATGCGGGATAAAAACTGGTTTCCGTGTTCGTGTTGCCTGCCGCGCCGACGATCAGTGAACCCAATGAGTGGGCGAAGGTCACCACATCTTGACCGAATGCGGAAAAGGTGGTTCCTCCGAAACTGCAATTGATCACATCCGCACCGTACAAGGCCGCATACAGGACGCCTTGATAGCCATAACCGATACTGGTAGGCTCCGTCACCGTTCCGCCTACTCTTACGATCATGTACGTGCTGTTGAAGCCGGTTCCGGCGATACCGATGCCATTATTGGTGTTCGCCGCGGCTAGTCCGCCAACATGGGTGCCATGGTCGGAACCGTTTGGTCTCGGATCGGCGTTCTGCTCCGGATCGTTGATCGGTCCGCTGTTCCAGAAATTCCATCCGATCGTGTCGTTCGCGATATGTGAAAAAATGGGTGATAATGTCGCGATCAATCCCGGATTCGGATTCCGCCAGTACTTCCCCGCCAAATCCGGATGGGTGTAATCCGTTCCGCTGTCCACAATGGCGATGATGATGTCGGATGAACTTTGGGTGACATCCCAAGCCGAAAACACGCCGTGATTGGCGAAATAATCATGTCCGTTATCGCCAATCCGCGGATCGTTCGGAATCAGTTGCGTATGCAACACATACTGAGGCTCTGCATACACCACGCCTGGGAGTTTAGCCAGCTTCGAGGCCACGAACGCCGGATCCAGGTTGCTCGCATATCGGATTTCAAACGTGCGCTCCAGATCGTCTGGTACATCCAATCCTTTCATCCGGCGGGACTCGCCGGGCTGCAATACCGGCGTCATCTCGGTCATCCCATATAGACGAAGCGCAGACAATACGCGGTCGCTGGGGTCCGATGAACCCGGCGCCGCCTTACGAGCCGCATCCACCGTTTCAAATTTGATATAAAGTCGACCCGGTACGGCTTCTTGGGCCATCAAGGGAAACGTGCCGAAACAGACACTTAGGAGTAGGATTATGCGCACAATCATCATGAATGGAATCTACCGTTAACAATTCAATTTCGAGTATATTTGTTCCAGACCCAATCATCACCACCATCCAAACCGCATGCTTGAAAGCCAGGAATCCATTGCCCGGACGCGTCGCATAGCGGCAATTGACCTAGGTACCAACTCGTTTCATGCCGTAATCGTTGACATTTCTCCAGACGGCCGGTATTCCACCATCGATTCATTGAAAGAAATGGTGTTGCTCGGGAAGGATGGATTGGGGCAGAGACTGTCGGATGAGGCCATTGAGACGGGTCTGGAAGCCCTGCATAAAATCAAAACCCTTTGCGACAGCTACAAAGTGGAAGTGATTCAGGCCTATGCCACATCCGCCATCCGCGAAGCGGCCAATGGTGGTGATTTCATCCAGCGGGCGATCGATGAAGTGGGAATCAAGATTCTGGCCATTCCCGGACAGACCGAAGCCGAGCTGATCGCCCTTGCGGTCCAACACGGCCTTGTTTTGGGGGAAGATCCCGTATTGATCATGGATATCGGAGGCGGAAGCACGGAATTCATCATCGGAAACCAGCGGGATGTGTTTTTTCTGGACTCGAAAAAACTGGGTGTCTCGAGGATACACGCGGAATTTGTGACATCCGATCCGATCAGCAAGAAAGACATCCGCCATCTGGAATCGTTTTATGTGACGAAGTTGGGTGAGTTGATGGAAGCCATTGAGGAATATCCGGTGGAAACGTTGGTCGGGACCTCCGGAACCATGCAGAACATCGCCATGATGATGGCGCATCTGAAGAAAGCGGATCCATCGGCGACACTGAACGAATTTGTGTACTCTGCCGACGAATTCAAGCTGTTCTACAAGAAATTCATGGATATGACTTCGCGTCAGCGGGCTCTGTTGCAAGGCCTGGATGCGAAACGGGTGGATTTGGTTGTTCCGGGGATGGTGTTGCTGAACACCATCATTACGGTTCTGGGAATTAAGAAAATCCGGACCTGTACGATGGCCATGAGGGAAGGCATCATTCTGAGATACATCCGCCGGGAATACAAAGAACTGAAATTGTTGGTGGAATTTCCGGATCCGAGGCGCAGAAGCATTCATGAATTGTTGCGAAAATGCAATTGGCACGAACAGCATTCGAGCCACGTCACCCTCCTCGCCCTGCAACTCTTCGATGCCTTGAAAGCCTATCATCCGCTCACCGCAGCGGATCGCGAACTCCTGGAATTCGCCGCGCTCACCCACGATATCGGCTACCATATTTCCCATCACAAACATCATAAGCACGCGCTGTACATCATCCTGAACGCCGATCTGAAAGGCTTCACGCAGGACGAGATCGACATCATCGCACACGTGGCCCGTTACCACCGACGCAGCGTTCCCAAATCGGCACATAAGCAATTCGACCTGCTTAGCCCGGACCAAAAACGTCGCATCCGCGCCCTTTCCGGGTTATTGCGTGTCGCCGATGGTCTCGATCGCTCCCACTTCCAAAACGTGCAAGATCTGACCGTGAGCGTCGGAGCCACGCATGTCACCTTACTCATCAAAACCATGATTGATCCGCAATTGGAGATCTGGGGAGCCATGCGGAAGCGCGAATTGTTCGAAAAACTGTTTGGCCGAGAACTTCGGATCGAACGCATCGAAACGTTTGATGCCGGGTGACGCAATGTGTCACCCGTAGGAAGTATTTTCCTTCATGTCGTTCCAATTCATCACATCCCCCCGCACCCAGGACCTGGCTTTCGAGCTCGAACAAGGCGTAACATCCGATCATTTGATCTTGGTCGGGTCGCAGTTGATGGAGCGGACCCTGCGTCGGAGATTGCAAGCCATTCTGAAGGGTCCGGCACCGGATATCCGCGTGTTGGCGAACTGGCTCGAAGAACAAGCCATCTTGTGGAGCGAGGATGAGCCCGGGACCGTGGTTGGACCCAAAGACCTCGAACTGTTGCTCGATCATTGGTTCGAAGGACGTGAACACAGCGGATTGTCGCTTCGGTTTCCGGATATGATTTCCGCGCTGAGCGCGTGGTTGGCCCAAGCCTCGCGTGGCGGAATCGATGTGAGGGCGTTCGCATCCGACCCCAGCCACATCCTCCGTGAACTAGCCGCATTCTCGGTATGGCTGAGTGAGAATGGGTTCCGAATCCGCGAATCGCTCCCCGGTCCTAGCGACACCTCGCAGATTTCCCGCATATGGCTCTATCAGGTCGATTACCTATACCCGGTGCAAGTTCGGGCATTGAACGCCTTCAGGGACAAGCTAGCGGTGTTGTTATGCACGCCAGATGGGGTGAGTCCGGCGTATGTCGACGCCCAAATGGGTTTCTGGGGCGCACCCACGCAAACATCCTCCGCACAGGCCACCCTCGTCCCCCATATTCAGCCGTTCCCCACGCCGCAGTCGGAAGTATGCGCCGTGATTGAACGAATTTTCGATGCCATGGCCAACCACCCGGATCGAAAACTCACCGATGCCGTGGTGTTGGTCTCGGATTTGGCCGAATACCGACCGCATATCGAAACGCAGGCCAAACTCCATGGCATTCCGGTGCAATTGTCGCAAGGCGATACGCTTCGATCGAACCCCATCCTGAATCGATTTAATCGACTTCTGCGCCTACGGCTAGACGGATTCAAGATGACCGACATCATGGAAGTGTTCGGCGATGCCTTGGTTCAAATTCCAGGTGTTTCGGCCAAGGACGTCCGCTTTGTGTATCAGGCTTGTCTGAAGAAGAATCAAAAAACCCTGCGCGAGGCCGAGCCGGGGGTGTTGTCCACGCTTCCATCCACCTACGGACAGGATCAGCCGCGCGTTCTCTCGCAATGGTGCGAGGCGCAATTGTCGTTGTTGCGCCGATTTCCGACCGAAGCCGATCGCGAGGTACGTACCCGAAAAGAACAATTCGCTGAGCTGATTCGTGAGTTTGCATCGACCCATTCACGACTTCATGTGGATCCATTGTTGAATGAATCCGCATTTTTCCGCTTATTTGATCGGTTTTTGAGTGGCAAGCGCGAGCGCACGGACGACAAACCCGAGGCCTTGCTGTTCACCGAAATCCACCACTTTCCGGATGTGCATGGAAAACTGGCGATCGTGATCGGACTGGCCGATTCGCTGCATCCCGGCAAAGCCGAACACCCGGTGTTGAACCGATTCGGCGCTGAACTTGGCAAGTTGGTGGATGGATTTTCGCCGGACCCGTTCTTGGAAGCGCGTCATCATTTGGAACGCATTCTGAGCAGCGCGGAATCGGTTTGGATGAGTTATCCGGTCATGATCAGCGACCAGCGCACCACGCCGAGCATGTTGTGGACCGACCTTACCGACCGCTATTCCGGTGCTCCGATCTGGCCCGAAACCTCAGGCAAGGTTTGGGAATTGCCCAAGTCCCGCATCCTGAATGGAGATCCGCACGCCTCGCTCATCGCTCGCATTGGAGAGGACCGTCGCTCCATCGAGCGCCCGGGCATGTACGACGGCATGATTCATCACGAATACGCGCAACGTGTGGCATGGAACCGATTGAATGTGGATGGATGGCTTCCGTTGTCGCAATCCCGCCTTGATCTGTATGCCCGATCTCCGTTCGACTTCTTGATGAAATATGTGCTGGATATTCGTGAAGATCTGCGGTTTCAAGACGATGCGGATGAGACGGTGAAAGGCAAGGTGCTTCACGAAATCCTGCAAGTCTACCATCAGACCCAACCTTGGCCGGATGAGTCGAACATGGACGAATGTGTCCGGCAAATCCGACGCATCGCGGATGAGGTCATGGAGAGGTACGTGTATGAGCTGGGTGCCGTGGATTCGCCGTTTCCAAGTCTGTTCCGCAAGCAGGTTCATGCCTTGCTTCCCTGGATTCTGCAGGGCGAATCGGACCGGTTTCAATTGATGGATGTCGCCCGATTCAGACCCAAATCCCTAGAATGGAAATGGGAATTCACGCTGGATGAGCAACAAGTCCGACTGAACGGGGTGATTGATCGTGTGGATGTGGATCCTTCAACGAATCATGCCCTGATCATCGATTACAAGACGGGAACCACGGCTCAGCCCACACTTAAGGACATCGAAGCTGGTATGGCGCATCAGATGGCATTGTATTGGTGGGCGGTGCGCCAACTCGGACATCGTCCGATCGCCGCGGCCTACTGGAAATTACCCATCCGCCTAGGGAAATCGGGCATGGAATGGCAGGACGTGATGCTGGCTACTGAGCATTGTGCTCCCACGAAACGGAAGATGGTGCGGCCAATCGAGGAATTGGATAAGATGGTGGATGAGGTGATTGAGGATCGGATTCCGAGTATGATCTTATCCCTTTTGTTGGGCAAGTTTCCGTTGCCATTGGTTGAAGAAGCGTACCCCAGTGAGTACGAATTGGCGAGACGCTTCAATCGAGCGGTCCAAGCCGCACGTGGTGCGAATCAAGGTTTAGAGGAGTCCGACGATGGTGAATGAGATTCTTCAAACCAAGGGACCGATCCTGATCCGCGCCTCGGCCGGCACGGGGAAAACCTATACCCTCACGAAAAAAGTGATTCATCTGATTGTCGAAGAACAGATGAACATCGATGAGATTTTGGCCGTCACGTTCACGGATTTCGCATCGGCGGAAATGCGTGACCGTATTTATTCAGCGATCACAGAGGCCTTGAAATCAGAAACGGATCCGCAGAAAAAAGCACACCTCGAGCGTCAGCGCGTGCGGTTTTATCGGAACCAGATTTCCACGTTCCATGGATTCTGCATGAATCTGATTCAGAGTTATCCGGATGTGGCCGGACTCGAAACCGAAATCCGGGTGATGGATGCGTTTCAGCAAGCGCAGTTCGATCAGACGGTTCGTACGGCGTTTTACAAGACGTATAAAAAGGATGCGGCGTTGATCCGCTTGTTGATGCGATTCGGTCAGCGGGATGTCGAAAAAACCTTGAACAGCGTTCGGGATGTGTCGGAAGCACGAATGGAGGAGTTGCGCACGTCCATGGCCGACGCATGGCTCGATCGCATGCGCACGTTGCATGAGACGATGGTGACGCGTCGGGATGGGGATTATGCGAGGCTACGGGCATTTGTGGATGCGAATCCGGGTTTGTTGAAGTCGGGCGTGATGTTGCCTCCGACGTTTCCGGCACCGTATGAAAGTTATTTCACGCAGAAGGGGGCGCTGAATGGGAACACCATCTTGTCGCGAGGGGCTGAGCCGGACATCAAAGCCGAGGCGGTGAGGTTGTCGATCGAGATGAATGAGTGGTGCGTGGAGATCACGGCACTCGGACACTGGCTGATGCGTGATGAGGAGGAGATACTGGCGGAGCTGAGGGATCCGGAGTCGAGCTCGGTGCATCCCGATACGCTGTCGTTTCATGCGATGCGCGATTTGGCGGACGTGGCCCTGCGCTGGAAACAGTTCTTTCAAGCAGAACGCATCCGGACCGGGAAACTCATTTTTGATGACCTCATCCATATCACGCATCGGATGTTGGTTGGAAACCCGGACTTCGCCCGCAAAATCGGCAGCAAATTCCGCGCGATGGTGGTGGATGAGTTTCAAGACACCGACTCCCATCAGTGGGAGATCTTATCCTCGATGCGGCAAGATCCATCCGCGGATTTGCTGCTTGTAGGTGATGTGAAGCAATCCATTTATGAGTTCCGCGGTGGAAATGTGTCGGTGATGCAGCGCGTGGCGAGAACCTTGCCGCACACGGAATTCAATTTGGGTCAGTCATGGCGCAGTTCGAAAAAACTGGTGTCCGAAATCAATCTCATTTTCCGGCATGTGTTTCCATCTGCCACAGAAAAATTATATGAAGCCGTGGCTCAGGATCTGGAACATCCGGGAGATGTGAAAAATGCCAATTCTATGGATGGTAGCGTGCGAACCTTCTGGCTTCCGGACCCTGTGAATGCCAAACAGGAGCCCATCAAGTGGAAAGCCGGGGCGCGATCCGACGCCGAGGCCTGGAGCTTGGCTCAGTTTCTGCACGGCATCGCCGATGGGACGGTTTCTGGATATGACGACATCCGCCAGAATATCCTGAACGGTGAAAAAGCGGTCGGAATTCTGCTTCCGAGCCGCAAAACACAATGGAAATTCGAGCAAGCGTTGCGAGATGTGGGTTTGCCGTTCGCATCGTTTTCGGGAAATGAGTTTTATCAGACTCAGGTGGTGAGCGACGCGCTGGCTCTCATCCGATTTCTATCCGACGCGTACCAGAATCTGGCGACCGCCGCCGTATTTCGTTCGCCTTTTGTTGGTTTTTCGGATGTGGCTTTGGTTCTCATGCGGGATAACGCCGCGTCGCATGTGCTCTTTAATGTGGTTCGAGATTGGCGCGAAACGCCACATGCCGAGCTTCCGGATGAAGACCGACTCGTGATCGACTCCGCCATTCCATGGTTGTTCGAGTTGCGCAAAAAGGTGAAAACCGAGCGCTTGTCCGACATCCTCACTGAAGCGTTTTTTAGTCGCTCGTATCTGGTTTCGGAAACCGAACCGGCGCAAACCATCGCGAATTGCGAGAAGTTGATCCGCATTGTGCGCGAATTGGAACAGCAAGGAACCGGAAGTTTGGTGGATGTGGATGAATTCCTCACTCGTCAGCGGGAAGACCAAGTCGACGAGCGGGAAGGGATGGTTGCGGATGCGGGCTCCATCCAATTCATGACCATACACGGCTCAAAAGGTCTCGAATTTCCGATGGTGGTTCTTCCGGGCTTGGGCGCGCGGAAGCCGTCCGATTCCGGAATCGTGGTCCGCTCCCCGCGTGATATTCCGGATTCAGAGACTTGGGTCGTTCCGAAAGGCCTCAACCGACTCGAAAAAGAGATCTACAAAGGCGCGATGTACCACCAGGTTCGGGAGGATGTCGTGCTTCGGCAAGAAGCGGAACAGAAGCGGCTCTTTTATGTGGCCTGCACCCGGGCGCGAAATCATCTGGTGTTTTGGGGGTTGGAGTCAAAGGAGTCGAAAGGCTGCTTGGCCGATCTACTGCCCGAAGATTATTATGAGGACCGATATGAGCCCATTCCGGACGCCTGGTTGTCGGCACCAAATCCGAGAGCGGCAGAACACCCATCACAAGAATTAGGTGATCGATCGCTGCTGGAAGCGCGATTGGCGGATGCGGATCGAGGCGTCATCCTTCCATCACAAGCAGGAAAGAATGATGAATATGTCACAGGCGCCGGAAATTGGGTTGCACTACATCCAAGCGAAGCCGGAACGCTCATCCACAAAGTGTTAGAACATGTCGGCTGGACGGATGTGGATTGGGTGAAAGTTGAGAGGTTGATGCGTCGTTTATGGCCGCATCCGAGCCTAGACAAACAGGATTTTGCTGGCGTGATGTCACATGTGCGTCGAGCGGTGATTGCATTAGGGGCTCGCTTTTCGAATCCGACATTGCGGCGACATGAAGTGGCATTCGAGACGCATGTGAAAGGCGTGATCGATTTGTTGATTCAAGATTCGGCCGGCGAATGGCATGTGGTCGATTTCAAATCCGGTGTCGCCAAAGACAATGTGGCTGTGTATCAGGAGCAGTTGGAGCTCTATCGCCAAGCCTTGGAAGCCATCAGTGAGGGCGCCATCCGCATCCGAAAGGAACATTTATTGATTCTTTCGACCGAGACGGGGGAGTTGTTAGAGATGTCAGGTTTTTGAAAGGATACCAAGTAGGCCTTTATTGACATAAAGTTTTTCCCGTCCGAGTTTTTCGGATGTTAGAAAACCCGCCTCTTCAAGCCAAGAAAGGTAGTTTCCTACTGTTTTAAGGGTGCCCAATCCAGCATCCACTAAAACCTGCCGCTTGGTGTAAGGTAGTCGGAATAGGATCTCCACAAGTTCTTTTGAATAAGCCAATGGCACCTGCTGTTTGATCTGCACACTCATCGTATCCATTAAGGTCACAATTGAGTGTAATTGCGCCATGGCTTTTTTGGCGGTCACATCCACCATGTCGAGCATGAACATCACATAGGGTTGCCAATCGTCTTTTTCGGTCACACCGCGGAGCAGATGGTAATACTGCTGTTTGTTTCGAATGATATAATCACTCAGGTATATCGCCGGAACGGATAACAGTCCGGACAACTTCAAATAGAGCAACATCAGGATGCGTCCAGTTCGGCCATTCCCATCCGCAAATGGGTGGATGGCCTCGAACTGATAATGAAGCAGCGCCATTTTAATCAATGGATCCAGATTCTCATGCTCATTGATGAATTGTTCAAGGTTGGCTAGTTTGTCACGAATCACGGCTTCACCGTTGGGAGGTGTATAGAGCACCTCGCCGAGAGAATTAGCTAGTACAGTACCTGGTGTGACCCGGATGCCCGCTGTATTCTGCTTAATGCATTGCACGATATCAACACATAGATTTGTGCTGATAAACGGCCGCTGTTCAATCCGTTCCAACCCGAGCCATAAGGCTTGTTTGTATCTCAATACTTCTTTCACGGCCGGGATCCCCTCCGATCTGTCGGCCACCAAATCGCGATAAAGTTCGTCATTCGTTGTGATGATGTCTTCAATCTCCGAACTGGATTTCGCTTCCTGCAGATGGATGGTGTCCAAGAACAATGTCGGATTCGGGAGATTGCGCAGGGCTCCATTCAATTCTGACAGTGATCGACTGGCCCTCACGACCTTGAGCATGATCGGCTTTGTCTCAAGATCTACCGCCGGTGGCAATAACGGCAGGTCGTTGTAGGGGATGTCGGGCTTAAACATGGAATGATGGTCGAGAGTAACGTTTACCTCTGTCGGAATTATAAGAGTAAAAATCAATGTATTTTACTCTTATAATTCTTGTCCCAAAAGTAGCCCCAATTGATACGTTACGATACGATTTGATACGAGCGTGATACCTTTCCCAACTTTTTGCAAACTGCGGACCCAAGGCTGATTAACTTCCCCACTTCACCTAGTCATGGATTTTATGAAACGTCTATTCTCTGTCTGTCTATTATTGGTCTTCAGCGCCCCATTGTTGGCGCAAACCCTGCAATCACCGGCCGAGTTTCTCGGTTACGATATGGGCGATCGCTTCACCTATCACCATCATGCCGTCGACTATGTCGAGCATGTGGCATCGGTCAGTTCGAATGTGACGATCGAGCGCTATGGAAAAACCTATGAGGGTCGCCCATTGATGGTGGCGTTCATCTCCTCACAAGAAAACATGGATAAGCTTGAGCAGATCCGCGAAAACAACCTGCGTCGCGTGGGACTGATTGAAGGAACTCCGGTGGATGATGGCATCACCATCGTCTGGCTGAGCCATAACATCCACGGAAACGAATCGGTGAGTTTGGAAGCGGCCTTGATGACCTTATGGAAGTTGGCCGACAAATCGAACGCCGAAACCCAAGAATGGCTGAAAAACACGGTTGTCGTGATTGATCCGACCGTGAACCCCGATGGACGCGACCGTTATGCGGTGTGGTACCATCAGACCGTCGGAAAACACATGGATGTGAACCGTTTCGCACGCGAGCATTACGAACCATGGCCAGGTGGACGTGCGAACCATTATCTGTTCGATCTGAACCGTGATTGGGCGTGGCAGTCGCAACAAGAATCGCAAGTTCGTGCCAAGCTGTATCACAAATGGTACCCTCATGTGCATGCCGATTTCCATGAGATGGGTCCGGATAGTCCTTACTATTTCGCTCCGGCCGCCGCACCATATCACGAGGCACTCACCAAATTCCAACGCGAATTTCAGTTCGAAATCGGTCGCAACCATGCGCGTTATTTCGATAAAGACTATCGCCTCTACTACACCCGCGAAGTGTTCGATCTGTTCTATCCGAGTTATGGAGACACGTGGCCGACCTACCAAGGTGCCATCGGTATGACCTATGAACAAGGTGGAAGCGGGTTCGCCGGACTCGGGGTCATCATTTCCAACGGCGACACGCTCACCTTGAAGCATCGCATCGAAAACCAGCACAACGTCGGTCTCTCGACCGTCGAAGTATCGGCCAATAACGCGGCCACCATTTCGCGAGAGTTCACCAATTATTTCGCCACATCACGGAGCAATCCGGTCGGCACATACAAAACATATGTCCTGAAAGACAATGGAAATCCGGACAATCTTCGCGAATTCCTTGATCTCTTGGACAATCAACAAATACGCTATGGTTTGGCTCCGGCTCGTCGAACCGTGAACGGGTTTGATTACACCACAGGTCGCAACGGTTCGGTGACGGTCGAAACCACGGACATCCTTGTGAGTCTGTACCAGCCAAAATCCGTCTTGGCCAATGTCTTGTTAGAGCCACGTACGACGATTGTGGATTCGTTGACCTACGACATCACGGCTTGGTCACTGCCTTATGCCTACAATCTAAAAGCCTTCGCCCTTACCGAGCGCATCAACCCGAACTACACGGATGTCCGCAAACGCTTTGAATATGTGGCGCCAGAAGTCAGCATGACCGCGCTTCCCTATGCGTATGTGGCCGATTGGAAGAGTTTGGATGATGTCCGTTTCTTGGCTCAACTGCAACGAAACGGCGTGAAAGTGCGCTCGTCCGAAAAAGCCTTCACCATGGGCGAGAAAACCTATGCGCCCGGTGCCTTGGTCATCGCGCGTACCAGCAATGAAGGGTTGGGTACGGATTTCGACCGCATCGTGAAGGAAGCCGCAGTAGAACATCAGCGCAACATCAATCCCGTCTTCACGGGTTTTGTGGATACGGGAGTGGATTTCGGCTCGGGCAGCGTCCGCTTCTTGAACGCACCGAAAGTGGCCGTTCTGGCCGGTGATGGTGTCAGCTCGCTGGCGTATGGCGAAGTCTGGCATTATTTCGACCAACAAATCGAGTATCCGCTCACATCCATCTGGATTCAAAATTTCGGGAATGTGGATTTGAGCCAGTTCAATGTGCTGATCCTAACATCCGGAAATTATCGTTCGGTTCTGAGTGGTGGGAACTTGGACAAACTGACGGCTTGGATCCGCGCCGGTGGAAAATTGATCGCGATGGAGGGTGTTGTGAGTCAGTTGGCTGGGCTCGACGACTTCAAGATGCTCACCCAAAAAAAATCAGGTGACGAGCCAAAAGGGGATGAATTGCTCCGTGTATATGGCCACCAAGAGCGCGAAAGCATGCGCGAATCCTTGGCCGGTGCCATCTACAAAGTGAACATGGATGCCACACATCCTCTCGGGTTCGGCTTCCCTGGCGTGTATTACACCATGAAGCGTGGATCTTCCGCGTTTGAGTACATGAAATCCGGCTGGAATGTCGGTACGATCCCAGCGGATGGATTTGTAAGTGGTTTCGTCGGTCACAAGCTCAAGCCGAACCTCGTCGAAACCCTCGTGTTCGGTGAAATCCCGATGGGCCGTGGGAAAGTCGTTGTGATGGTGGACAATCCTCTGTTCCGCGCGTTCTGGCACAGCGGCAAGATGATCTTTGGCAATGCCGTATTCCAAGTCGGGAACTGAGTATAAGCGGGTCCTTTTAACCGGACCCACGGCTGTCGGAAAGACCGAACTCTCTCTGCGACTCGCGGAGAGGTTCGGTTTTTCCATTATTTCCGCCGATTCACGACAGTGCTATCGCCGGATGGATATCGGTACCGGCAAAGTATCTCCATCCGACCGCGCCCGCATCCCGCATTACAATATTGATGTCCTTGACATCGAGGATGCCGATTCCGCCGCCGCATTCGTCAAGCGCGCGAAGATCTGGGAATCGCATGTCGATTGTCCGTTTTATGTAGGCGGAAGCACCCTGCACATTCAAGGGGTGATTTGGCCATTGGACAACATGCCCACGGCAAATCTCGACCATCATGCCGAAATCGAGGCTTTGGAAACCACCGGCGGACAATCCGCTGTGATGGAAAAACTGCGACTGGTCGATCCGGTGTATGCCGCATCGATGCAAGGCTATAATCGTCAGCGGGCGTTCCGCGCTTTGGATGTATGGATGCAGACCGGAAAGCCGTTCAGTTCCTTTCATCAGCATGCCGGGTATGTGGTTCCGGATGACACGTTGCTCATCGTCCTCACCGCATCCAAAGAGACGCTATTGAAGCGGATCGACGCTCGAGTCAATGCCATGATGAATGCCGGATTACTGGCGGAAGTGGACCAAATTTTGGATTCGGGGGCGGATGTGAGCCTTCAATCGCTGCATACCGTCGGATATCGTGAATTGATCGAGTATCGAAGCGGAAACATCACCTTGGATGAAGCCGTGCGGGATATCCGGACCAACACGTGGCGCTATGCGAAACGTCAATTGACGTGGTTCCGACGCTGGTCCGGCGTGCAATGGATTCATCGCGATGAACATGACGAATCCTCGTTGTTTGATGCGTTATCGGAAGCGATTCATCCCATAAAGCCGTAAATTCGATCATGTTCACAGCACACATCAACATCACCCTGCGTCCATCCATCTTGGACCCTAAAGGGAAAGCCGCCGGCGAAGCCTTGTCGCACCTCGGGTACGACGCCATCCGCTCTGTCCGCATCGGCAAATTCATTCAACTGACCATCGATGCCGCATCGAAGGAACAAGCCCATCAATTGGCCAAAGAAGCGTGCGAAAAGCTGCTTGCCAATGAAGTGATGGAAGATTTCACAATCGAAATCGAGGCCCGGTAATGTCCCGATTTTCCATCCTCGTGTTTCCCGGTTCCAATTGCGACCACGACGCCTATCATGCCGTCAAGCATGTGATGGGTGAGGAGGCGAATTTCATCTGGCATAAGGAAACCGATCTTCAAAAACCGGACGTTGTGATTGTTCCTGGCGGATTCAGCTACGGAGATTACCTTCGTTGCGGCGCCATCGCACGGTTTTCTCCGGTCATGAATTCCGTAATCGAGTTCGCCAACAAAGGCGGATTGGTGATCGGAATCTGCAACGGCTTCCAGATTTTACTAGAAAGCGGATTGCTTCCCGGTGCCATGTTGCACAATCAGCAGCTCAAATTCGCGTGCAAACAGGTGTACCTGCGCACCGAAAGCACAGATTCGCCCTTCACGAACGAGATGACAGCCGGACAAGTATTGCAAGTCCCCATCGCCCACGGCGAAGGAAATTATGTGACGGATGCGGACGGCCTCAAAGCACTCGAAGACAACGACCGCATCCTGTTCCGCTATTGTGATGCGGATGGAAAAACCACTGTGGAAGCCAACCCGAATGGCGCGATCTCGAACATCGCCGGAATCTGCAATGACCGACGCAACGTGATGGGGTTGATGCCGCATCCGGAGCGGGCCATGGAATCGCAAATCGGCTCGACGGATGGGCGTCTCGTCTTCGCGTCGATACTCAACGCATTAGGGCAAACGCACCAGGCATGACACTTCAGGGGCGCCATCTCGTCAAGCGCTATAAGAAGCGCACGGTAGTCAACGAGGTGTCGATCGAAGTGAAACGCGGGGAAATCGTTGGATTGCTAGGTCCGAATGGCGCCGGAAAAACCACCACATTTTATATGTTCGTGGGTGTGATCAAGCCGGAAGGCGGATCCATATTCTTGGATGATATGGATATCACATCCAAGCCGATGTATCAGCGGGCGCGCATGGGAATCGGCTATTTGTCACAGGAAGCGAGCGTGTTCCGCAATCTGACGGTCAGAGAGAATCTGGAATCGGTCTTGGAGTTTTTTCCAATCCCCAAGGCGGACATCCGCGAACGGGCGGATATTCTGTTGGAAGAATTCGGACTCACAAACGTGATGCAGACCAAAGGGTATAGTTTATCGGGAGGAGAGCGGCGTCGGACGGAGATCGCCCGCGCCATGATCACAAATCCCGGTTTCCTGCTGTTGGATGAACCCTTTGCTGGCGTCGATCCCATCGCGGTGGAAGACATCCAGAACATCGTTCAAATCCTGCGCGACAAAGGAATCGGCATCCTCATCACCGATCACAATGTGCATGAGACCTTGGCCATCACAAATCGTGCCTATCTGATGTTCGAGGGACGCATTCTGAAAGAAGGAAACACACAGTATTTATCGGAGGACCCGGAAGCGCGTCGACTGTATCTCGGAAACACCTTTAAACTGGACCGATACTAAACCTTACTGCCATGATCAACGAAATCAACGTCAACGACCTGAAAGAACGCCTCGACAAGGGCGAAAACATCTTCATCTTGGATGTGCGCGAGCCGCATGAGAACGAGGCGGCCGCCATTCCCGGCACCACTCTCATTCCGCTAGGATCGCTTCCTGATCGCATCGGTGAGTTGTCGCAATACAAAGAGGTGGAATTCGTGGTTCACTGCCGCAGTGGAGCGCGTAGTGCCAACGCCTGCCAATTCTTGATGGCCAATGGGTTCAAAAAGCCCGTGAATCTGCAAGGCGGCATCATGGCATGGGCTCGATTCATCGACCCCAGCATGATGGTGATGTGATCTAAGCGATCGCGCCGATCTGATTGAGCAGTTCGTCGTTGCTCTTGGTGCGCTTTAGCACTTGGAGCAGGCTGCTCATGGATTCTTTGGGCGATTTGCGAAGCAGATACCGGCGGACCATGTTCCGTTCTTCAATCGCGTCTTCGATGAACTTGTGCTCGTTACGAGTACCGGACGCGGCGATGTTGATGGCTGGAAACACGCGGTCGTTCGCCAATTCGCGATCCAAGACCAGTTCCATGTTCCCGGTTCCTTTGAACTCCTCAAAAATGAGGTCGTCCATGCGGGAATTCGTTTCGATGAGGGCGGTAGCGATGATCGTGAGCGATCCTCCGCCTTCAATCTTGCGGGCGGAGCCGAAGATTTTCTTAGGGATTTCAAGGGCGCGGATGTCCAGACCGCCCGACATCGTGCGTCCGCCGCCGGTCTGAGCGGCGTTGTACGCACGACCCATCCGTGTGAGCGAATCAATCAACAGTACGCAATCTTCTCCCATTTCAGCGAGGCGTTTCATATAGCCGATGGCCAATTCCGAAACACGGGTATGGTTGTGTGTCGGTTTGTCGTTCGACGATGCGAAGACTTTCCCTTTCGTTGTGCGCATGAAATCGGTCACTTCCTCTGGACGTTCATCCACCAGAAGCACACCCAGATGGATGTCGGGATAATGCTCGTCGATTGCATGTGCGATCTTTTTCAGGATCACCGTCTTCCCTGTACGAGGTGGTGCAACAATCAGGGCGCGCTGTCCTCGTCCAACAGGAGAGATCAAATCCATCACGCGAAGCTCCACATCTTCTGGTTTGAACGCCAGTTGAAGGTATTCGATCGGCATGATGGGGGTTTGCAATTCGAAACGCCGGGCTTTGGTCCATTTTTCAAACGGCCCGACATTCAGCATGTCGACGGTGGTGACATGCAAGTTTCCTTTCTGATCCCGCTCCATCTCACCCGACACATACAAACCGGTCTTGAGGTTCATGAACCGGACCTGGTCCGGAAACAGGAACGGATCGTTCAATGTTTTTGTGAATTCGTGGTCGAACTTCCGGATGAATCCATAACCTTTCTCATTCACTTCAATCACACCCGAGTACTCGCCCGCAGGTTGAATCACGCCATTCGCAACGAACTCCGGAATGAAGACCTGTTTGCCAGAGGGGCCGCCAGGTCCTTTTTTCTTGTTCTTATTAAATGGGCGTTTTCTGCGGTCGTTTCTCATGTGTGATTATCTCACGCGGGTCGATTCGTTGATCCAGGCGTAGCATTCGCGAAGGGAACCGTTTACCTGAAGGCGGTCGCCGACAGTCCAGTTCTGGTAGAATTTTTCTTCGACAGATGGGGCGGAACGCTCATACTGAGCATAGGATCTCTCCACGGCACTGCGTACAGAGGCATCGGCACGTGCTTTGTCAAGATAATCCAGAATCAGCCAATACACCACTTTATCGAGACGGGTCAATTGTCCACCCGCACAAATGGTCACGGCTTGCGCATAGATCTGAGCGATAGCCAAATTCGGCTCACCCCATTCTGGGTCGTACGATGACGCACGGCGCGCATATTCGCGGGCACGTTGCAGATTGTCGAGGTTGCGGAACAGGTTCGCCAAATCCAAAGCCACGATTTTCAATTCGGTCGGGTCTTGCGATTTGCCTAAAGCTTCTTCCATGTATTTGATGCCGAGGCGGTAGTCTGCGTTCGAAGACGCCATCACGCCCATACGACGTGTGTTGGCATAGTTCGCATCCGCTTTGTACAATTCTTCCGCGAGTTTCTGCGAATTTTCACGGTCGCCGACTCTCACATACAAATCGTACAATTGACCCATGATGTCGATCGGGCAAACGCCGTCTGGGCATTGGGTAAGCAAGAACGCGATACGGTCTTCAGGATTACGGAACAGACGGTCGCGGATGCCATTGAAGGCGTCGACCGTGGCTGAATCGGCATGGGGTTGCGCGGCTTCCATGAAGGCGATCACTTCATCATTCCGGTTTTCAGAGACGAGATAATTGGCGAGGAACTGGGCGTAGAATCCGTCCGCATCGGTAACGAGGCGTTTTGGGTCTTTGTCATACAAAATCATGTATTGATCAAATGCCAATTGTTGGTTCTTCGAAATGTCGGAATTGCCCAAAAGAAAACGTCCGTATTCATATCTCCAGCGGAATTCATCAATTTCTTCAGGCGTGAAAATGGTCAACACACGATCGTACAAGGTTTTTGCGGAATCCAGGTACGTGGATTTGAGGATCGGATCGGCCGGGATCTTCGACATTTCTGCATAGACATTGATCATTCGGTCGAAATTTCGGTCACCACGGATTTCCTGTCTTCCGATGGTCAATGATTTCGGATGAGCGAGGATCAACCAGCGACCATACATCAAAAGCAGATCGAAGTCTTCCAAGGTGCGGTTCGGATTCGGACGCATCACATTGGTGTATTCGCTTTGGAAAATGCCATACACTTCTTGAGCGGCAAGGCCATATGGTGCTTCTGGAATCGGATCGGTTTGAGCCTGTGCGTTTTGAACGCTGAAAGCGACCAATGCCAGGGTAAGAAGGAGTGATTTCATGATGATGACTTTCTTTGACGGATTAATCGATTTTCCTTTGGAGGAACATCAGTTCTGATAGATTGAACGATACCCTAAATGTGATTATTTGCTCTCTAACCAAATCATGCGATGTGGTGCCTCGCAGTCCGTAGTCGACACTCAAGTCGATACTGGAACCGGCTGACCGTGATGGAATCCCTAAACCCGCGCTGAAAACCAACGTCGAGATCGATGTGTCTGACAGCTGCAGATGTCCGGTATCGTAGGAGATACCGCCGCGATACAAGAATCGGTTGAAGAACGTGTTATCGGAGCGACCGTCAGGAATATACTGAAACCCACCGCCGATTTTGGACCTGGATTTCATATAGCCGGGTGTCGACCCGTTAAAATCAGTGTAAGAACCCCAGTTTTGATGCATCCATTCGAGGGTTCCCAACCAAGAACGGTTTGTGCTGTAAGCGACGCCTAAGACGAATTCCGCGGGCAGTTGATTTTCGCCACGCCCGAATTTGGTGTCTTCGATTTGTGTGGTTCCATTGATGGCTTGACGGTCTCTCGCCAACAAATCCGAGTTCAAATCGACAGGCAAGCTGTAAGTCGCTCCAATATGCAATCCATCATTGGTGGATAGAAGTTTCGAAAAGCTGCTGAATACGCCGAATTTGTTCCCAAATCCGATATTGCTCAAAATACGCTGGCGGTCCAGATTCTGGTATCCGATCACTTGGAACTCGATGGTCTCATGGTTCCGCAACGTGCCGAACACCAAGGATGGGGAATAACCGACAGACAGCCAATCGGTAAGGGCAACACCCATGCCAAATTCCATGCGGTTGAGTCCGCCAGTTCCGGTCAATGTCGACATGTAGCGCAAGGTGTCGATTCCGGCTACCGATTCAATCAAGTTGCTCGAGCGGTAGCTGTTTTCAGTGATCGGAAGCATGCCGAAGCTGAAACCTACTTTTTCGCGCACAATGGGGAATGTGATTTGCAAGGCCAAGGCATCCGCTTGGCTGTTCGACGACGTACCGGTTTGGTCGGTCGCATTCAGGTTGCGATACCCGAATCCACCACCTGCCGTTGTGAAATACGCGCTGCTGTACAAAGCCGGATTGGCAAAACTGGTTCCGATGCGGTTTGAAAGTGCGACTCCGGTCACTCCCATCGAACTCCCGAATGAGGATCGATAATCGATTGGCATGCCCAATCCGAGATACGAATACATCGATGTTCCCTGCAACTCACTGCTCTGCGCGTGCATGCCGGTCGTTGCAGTCAATACCATCACTACGGTGAGTAAAATTGTTCTCATATCAATTTTCCTCGAAAGTGGTGGTGATCAGAACCGGTTTGCGGTCGGCCGAAAGATGGTTGAAAAACAACTTAGGACTGACGGCGCCATTGTACCGGTTGGCGAGGAAATACAAGTCCCCTAGATTTTGATCCGTGGTGATCACACTGTTGTAGTAAGTGGTCATATTGCTCCGGAAAGTACCGGCATCCGAGCGGTTGACGAACAGGTTCGGGCTGTTGAAGATGGCGAAATTCGTCTCGTAATCTTCCAAGACATAGATCGGGATTTGTGACGGGTCGAACCAGGCATGACCTGCGGGCAGTTGCGATTGCATCGTGAGCGTATCCACATACATCACCAATTCCACTCTGGAGGGGAATCGTGCACCAATGAACGCTTCCGAAAACGGAATATCCAAGATGCCCACCGTATTGAAATTATTTTCCACGATGGTCACGTCGTTCGGGAGCACCATGGCGGATGGGGTTCGCTGCAGACTGTTGGCTGTCTGGCGGAATGTGATCGCGCGTCGGGTCAATGTCGTATCGTTTTGCTGCACAAAAATGGCAGATGTGAGCGCATCGATGGCGATGATCTTATCCGTATTCACACCACGCACGGCAAATCCGTAGATCGTATTCAAAAAGGTGGAGTCGCGGGACGCGCTGCTGTCATTTTTACGTTCGAGATACCGATTGTACCATCCGGCAGGCAAATTGAATTTCACGGAGTCTTCATTCGTGACGGTGAATGTGTGCAGAACAGCCAGATCGGTTAGGGGAAGGGAGTCGAGCGTCCAAGCCTGTGCTCTCCAACGACGTGTGACTTCAAGCAGCTCATAGGTGCTGGTGGATGTCGTATCGCCGGTGATCCCATCGATGAACAACGTCATCACGAATGTCGCGTTCGCTCCGATCGAGTCGTTCCGGGAAATCAGCGAGGGCTGCATCAAACCGACGGCCTCATATCGTCCGAAGAGGGCATGATCGTAGATTCCAGCCGATACGAACGACAGGTTCCCTGAGTAGGCCTTCAGTTGGGTGGTTGAAATGCTCGGCACCGCAAGGGTGTCGCGTTTCAGTTGTGGGTTTTCCGGACCGAATGAACGGCCGACGGAACCAGGATTCTCACAATTCTGCAACACCAGCAAGGAGCCGGTGATGAGGATGAGAAGGGAGAAGCGGGAGAAGCGTGATGAGGAAGCCAAGCGTATTCGGGATAATCAGTCAAAGAGCCGCAATTCTGCGATAGTATTCGGCAAATTTAGTGGACACATCAGTCGGGGCGCCCTGGATTTTTTCGAGCGGGTAGGTAAGGTCGGGATAGAGGTTTTCAGGCTCACCGGGTTTGATATCGTTCCCCGTTACCACGTAATCCGCATAAGCCAAGCCGGCGCGTAGCGGATCCACTCTGCCGTTGGTCTCGATCGTACTGCGATCAAAATCGTCTGGCAGATCCAAGTACCGATATATTTCTTGGTCGAACGTTCCAGGGTTGTACATGCTGTGAAGATTGAAAACGACCTTCGTGTTGGCGAAATTGCTTTCGTTCTTGTAGGTCGTTTTGACCAGCATAGGCACCAATCCACCCGCCCAATCGTGGCAATGGATGATGTCGGGCATCCATCCGAGACGCTTCACCGTTTCCAAGATGCCTTTGTTGTAAAAGGCGAGGCGAGCGGCGTTGTCGTCGTAGAAGGCATTTGTTTTGGGATCGTGAAACAGGGCTTTGCGCTTGAAATAGGTGTCGTTGTCCAAAAAGTACACCTGAAGTTTCGCGTTTGGAATGCTGGCGACCTTGATTTTCAGCGATTCAACCGTACCCTCCATGTTCACTTCGATGCCCGCCAAGCGGATCACTTCATGCAACCGGTTGCGGCGATCGTTGATCGAACCGTATTTGGGTAGCAAGATCCGGATTTCGAATCCTTTATCTTGCAAGGATGCCGGTAAAAACCGCAGCAAGTCTGCGGTATTGGTCATCTTTGCAAATGGAGAGATTTCGGCTGCAGCGTAGAGTATTTTCATGTCGACAAAGGGTTTTAACCTTTAAAAATAAGACTTTTCGCTGTTTTTTTTATTACCGAATCGCTCATGCCTCTTCGGCATCGATATTCACGAGGTTCGAATCGGACATGTTTAGCCGTGGGTTCCGGTTGGATATCCCAATCAGATACCGCATATACTCTGCATTCACCTGATTGAGCATCTCAGGCGTGTATCGCCAAAGCCAGTTGTTGGCCGTGGTGCCCGGAAAATTCATGCGATGTTCGGTTCCCAATCCCATCAGATCTTGCAATGGGAAAATGGCTTGGTCGGCCACACTCATCATTCCGGCACGGACAAGCTCCCAATGGATGGCGCTGCCATCGCTGCGTGTGTACTCGCGGGCGCGGTGGCGTTCGGCATCCGGCGCAGCCTCATACCATCCGATGGTGGTGTCGTTGTCGTGGGTGCCGGTATAAACCACGCAATTCGCAGTGGTATAATTATGTGGCAGGAAGGCGTTGGCCTGATTGTCGGTGAAGGAAAACTGCAGGATCTTCATGCCTGGAAATTGGAAAGAGTCGCGCAGATCAACCACAGATGGGGTGATCACTCCCAAGTCTTCGGCGATGATGGGCACATCGCCCAATTGGGTGCGGATGGTCTCGAACAAATCTTTCCCCGGACCCTTTACCCAGCGACCGTATTCAGCGGTTTTGGCGCTAGCATCCACTTCCCAATAGGCGTCGAAGCCACGGAAATGATCCACGCGGATGAGATCAAACATGCGGAACATCTGCTTGAAGCGCTCCATCCACCACGAATAATCGTCTTTGGCCATCACCTTCCATTTGTACAATGGATTTCCCCACAATTGCCCCGTGGCGGAGAAATAATCGGGGGGCACGCCCGCGACTTTGATGCGGTTTCCTTTGGCATCCACTTCGAAAAAATGGGGATGTGACCACACATCGGAGCTGTTATGGTCCACGAAGATCGGAATATCCCCCACAACCCGGATGCCACGCTCGTTCGCATACGATTTGAGCGCCATCCATTGGTTGAAAAACTCAAACTGCAGGAAATAATGCAGATCAATTTCGGTTTTGAGGCGTTTGCGAGCCTCGGCCATGGCCTTGGGTTTGCGCTGCGCCAGTCCCACATCCCAGGTATTCCACGATTGACGACCGTTTTCGATGGATATGGCGATGAACAACACATATTCATCGATCCAGTAGGCATTGTTTTTTCGAAACGCATCATACCCGGCTTTGATGCCGGCGTCATCGGACGCATGAAAACGTGCCGCGGCTTTTGTGAACAGCGCGTCTTTGATGGCGAACGCCGCATCGTAATCCGCTTTGGTACGGGATGGGAGCTTCGCGGCATCCGCTTCGGCCCGACTCAGCAATCCTTTTTGAACCAACACATCCGGACTGATCAAGTACGTATTTCCTGCAAACGCCGAATAACTCGCGTAAGGGGAATTTCCATATCCCGTTGGTCCAAGTGGCAAAATCTGCCAAATCGATTGATGAGTGCTTTCAAGAAATTGGATGAACGTGTAGGCGGATGGTCCTAAATCTCCAATTCCATATTGCGATGGAAAGGATGTGGGGTGGACGAGAACCCCGCTGGAACGTTGGAAACGCATAATGTCAGGCTTTTTTAGGCTTCAGATACATGGCACCGAGAGGAGGAACCGAAACGGAGATGTGAGCCGGAAACCCATGCCATTCACCCGGATGCGCTTGTAGGGCAGGCAGTCCGACGTTGCTTCCTCCGTAATAATGCGAGTCGCTGTTGAAGATGATGTCATAGGTACCAGGCTCAGGAACACCGATCGTGTAGGCTTCCCTCACCACAGGGGTAAAGTTAAACAGACAAACGATGTAATCGGATGGATCTTCCGCAAATCTCACAAAACTGATGGTGCTATTTTCATAATCGGTCGGATTGATCCATTTGAATCCTTTCCAATCGAAATCCACTTCATGCAGCGCTTTTTCACGGGCATACAGACCGTTCAGATCTTTGACCAGGCTGGTGATGCCCCGATGCGACTCGAAGCCCAATAACGACCAATCCAGTTCTTTCTGGCTGTTCCATTCGCTCCATTGGCCGAACTCGCTCCCCATGAAGCCCAATTTCTTGCCCGGATGCGCATACATGTAACTATACAAGAGCCTCAGATTGGCGAATTTCTGCCACAGGTCGCCGGGCATCTTGTCGAGCATGGAGCGTTTCAGGTGCACCACCTCATCGTGTGAGAACGGAAGCACGAAGTTCTCGCTGAATGCATAGATCATCGAAAACGTGAGCGAGTTGTGATGGTAGCGCCGGAACAGCGGATCGACCTCGATGTATTTCAGAGTGTCGTTCATCCAGCCCATGTTCCATTTGTAATCGAAGCCGAGTCCGCCCAAGTAGGTCGGACGCGACACCATCGGCCAGCTCGTCGATTCTTCTGCCATCGTCATCACACCGGTGAATCGGTCATGCACCACTTCGTTGAAGCGTTTGATGAATTGAATGGCTTCGAGGTTTTCCCGCCCACCGTATTTGTTCGGGATCCATTCGCCTTCTTTGCGCGAATAATCCAGATAGAGCATAGACGCGACCGCATCCACACGCAAGCCGTCGATATGGAACCGATCGAGCCAGTACACCGCGTTCGAGATAAGGAAGTTCATGACTTCGTTGCGCCCGAAGTTGAAAATATTCGTGCCCCAATCTTTGTGCTCGCCTTGCCGCGGATCGGCATGCTCGTAAAAATGCGTTCCGTCGAAATAGCGCAACCCGTGATCGTCTTTGGTGAAGTGGGCAGGTACCCAATCCACAATCACACCGATGCCGTTGCGATGGCATTCATCCACAAAAAACATGAAATCATCGGGTGTGCCGAAGCGGCTCGTCGGTGTGAAATAACCCGTCACCTGATACCCCCAAGACGGATCGTAGGGATGTTCCGCTACTGGCAGCAACTCGATGTGCGTGAAACCGAGCTCTTTCACATAGCCCACCAGTTGTTCCGCCGCTTCTCGATACGTGAGGAACAGGCTCTTGTCTTCGCCTTTCCGGCGCCAGGACCCGAGGTGGATTTCATAGATGGAAACCGGTTCATTGAATCGGGATGTGCGGTTTTTCATCCACGTCGCATCGTTCCATTTATACTGCTCGGTGTTGTAGACGATGGATGCCGTTCCTGGTCGCAATTCCGCGAACGTAGCGTACGGATCGGCTTTCGTCATTGGCAGGTTGCCGGTATGCGTGGCGATTTCAAATTTATAGGCCGCACCTTGCGACACACCCGGCACGAAAATCTCCCAGATGCCTTGATCGAAATGACGGCGCATCACATGCACGCGTCCGTCCCATCCGTTGAAGGCGCCTACCACACTCACGCGCTTCGCTGCCGGAGCGCAAACCACAAAACGTGTTCCAGATACCCCATCCATCTCCATCAAATGGGCGCCCATGAACTTATGGGCGTCGTGATGATTTCCTTCACCCCATAATTGAAGATCGAAATCGGTGATGGTGCTCCCGAACGAGTAGGGGTCGGATTGTGATTTCACTTCCCCGGAACCCGTCATGATGGAATAGGTGTAGGGAAATGGCTTTTTTGGGGATGGAATCACCGCTTCATACAACCCGGCATCGTGGATGCGGGTCATTTCGAACATCTTGTTTGTTCCGGAGTGGACGATGGCCACCGAGGCCACATAAGGAGCGAAGGTGCGGACGACCAATCCCGATTTCCCACCTACCGAAAACGTGTGCATGCCGAGAACGGCGAACGGATTGTCGTGCAGACCTCGCACGATCGCATCTATTTGATCGGAATCTAAATGGAATGACTTCATAACCTAGCGAATATAGTATTTTTGGCAGGTGAACCCGATACAACGAATCGCGACCCGATACCTGTTTTCCCGCCAGCAATTCACGCTGGTCGGGGCATTGACCTTGATCAGCATTTCCGGCGTCACCATCGGCACCGCGCTGCTGATCATCGTGTTGTCGGTATTCAATGGGTTCTTCGATCTCATCATGGGCTTGCTTCGTTCGTACGACCCCGATATCCGCATCGAATCGGCTGAAGGGGCGACGTTCACCTGGTCCGATTCGACGCTTCAGAATCTGAGGGATATCCCCGAAGTTCGCATCGTTTCGCCGTTTTTGGAGGGAAAAGCGATGTTGGCCTACCAGGGTGGTCGTGACAAGGTAGTGATTGTAAGGGGCATTGTGCCACAGACCTTTTTCGAAATGGTGGAAGTAGATGCAGAACCGTCACAATCGGTCTTGGATCTGGCTGTTCGCAACCGGATGCCCGGTGTGTTGATCGGGGATCAGCTCCGCGTTCAATTGAATCTGGGAGTGGGCGATCAAGTGTCTCTACTCAGTGCGGTAGGCGTTCAGCGAAGCCTCACATCGTTCACGGGTCCGAGGTATTACACGTTCGACATCCGAGGCTTTTTCTACTTGCAGCAATTGTTTGAAGGCTCGATCGCCTTTGTTGAGTTGGAAGCGGCCCAGCGCCTGTTCTTGCAACGCGATCAGCTGTCTGGAATCGAAATCTCACTGAACGACCCCGATACCGCGTTCGATGTGCGCGATCAGATACAGACCAAGCTGGGCTCCAGCTATGTGGTGAATACATGGTACGACCTTCAGAAAAATCTCTATGATGTGATGTACCTCGAAAAATGGGTGGCCTATTTCATCCTCATGCTCATTGTGATCGTGGCCATTTTGAACATCATCGGATCGATGACCATGATCGTGATCCAGAAACGTCGTGATATCGGCGCCCTGATGGCGATCGGGTATACGACCTCCCACATCCGCTACATCTTCCTCACGCAAGGTGTGATGATCGGAATGATCGGATGTGTGCTGGGCGGAAGCATCGGGCTATCGCTGTCGTGGCTCCAAAAAACCTATGGATTGGTGAAGCTGGCCGGAGCGGAAAACTTCATCATTCAAGCCTATCCGATTTCCATCCAGCCCTTGGATGTGATCAGTGTCTTGTTGGTGAGCCTGTTCTTATGTATCGGCGCGAGCGCCTGGCCCGCCAGCGAAGCCGCGAAAGTGCTGCCAGCGGATGCGGTACGCAACGAGTAATGTTGAATGTTGAAGTTTGAATGTTGAAGTAATTTTAAATTGAAAATTTTAAATGATCTAACACCTGTTCACTTAACATTTAAAATTCAACATTTAAAATTGTCTTAGTACAAATCCGGCAAATCATTCTCATACAGAACCACATCTCCGTCTTGCAAGTAACCGCGTAAGAACTCATTCGCGGTGAAGAGCGTCGGCTCCACGCGCACCTGCTCCATCGGATAGCCGGTCGATAGCACGCCGTCCAAGATCGGCTTGCTTCGTTCTGCGCCCACAAGAATCACAAGATCTAGCGCTGCGTTTCCAATCACTTCGCCGAAACGACGGTTCTCGGCTTCTTCGATCTCGCCGAGTTCCACCATGCCGGGGGTGACGATAATGCGTCGTCCCGTGTTGAACTGAGCCAGCACCTCCACCGCGTTCGCTGCTCCGACCGGATTCGAATTGAACGCATCGTCAATCATCACCGCATTTCCGATGCGTTTGAGCTCCAAGCGATGCTCCACCGGTTCGATGCGGGATGCGGCCAAGGCCATGGTTTGCAAGCGCAATCCGAAATGCAAGCCAACACCGATTCCGATCAAGATGTTATGAACGTTATGCGCTCCAAGGAGTTTTGTTGATACCTCGGCTCGTTCCGTGCCATCCAATACGGCTGTAAAATGACATCCCGACGCATCATATCGGATGTTTTCGGCTTGAAGCCGGCCTGACTGCAAGCCCACCGGAATCACCGAAATATCGTTGCGCGTGACTTGCGACATCACCCGAATATCGTCGCTGTTCACCACCGCAGTTCCATTTTTGGGCAGGTGGCGAATGATCGCGCCCTTGGTGTGGGCGATGTTTTCCTGGGTTCCGAACGTTTCCAAATGGGCCAAGCCGACGTTTGTGAATACGCTCACATCGGGTCGGGCGATCTCGCATAACTCATCGATATTGCCCGCATACCGCGCCCCCATCTCCAGAATCAGAATCTGATGCGAGGCATCGAGGTCGTTATTGATCACCATCGTGATGCCCATTGGCGTATTGAAACTGCCCGGTGTGAAACACACGTTGTACCGTTCCGCGAGCAAGGTTTTGATCACGAATTTCGTGGATGTTTTCCCATAACTGCCGGTAATCGCCACGACTTTCAGATCCGGCATCGTCGCCAGTTTTTCTTTCGCTTTGCGGATGAAGCCTTTCTGGATGAGGTTCTCCACCGGTTTCATCACCCATCCCGCTAGAAAAATGAAAAACGGTTGCAGTAACGATGCCGATGCCAACAGAAATGCCAAGATGTACGGATCGGGGAAGGTGGATGCGATCCGGTTCACGGTGATGAAGGCCAGTACGGGTAACGCCGCAAAAAGAAGGATTGCCGGAAGCAAGAGGCGCTTCACGCGCGCGGTGAAGGAGAGAGGTTTTTTGGGTCGGGCCGTGTACACCGCCACCGATCCGAACCAGACCATCGCGAACAGCGACAAAATCCACACCGAAGCCGTTTCATTCAAGGTGGTTCTGCCCAAGAACATCATTGCCAACAGCACCACATTGTACAAGGCGAAGGTGGGAGTGAGCACATGCTCATTCCAGTTTTGTTTGAGCCAGCTCCAGTACTCGTTCAGCTTGTAGCCACTTTGCTGAAATCGATGTAGGAAAAAGCGCCCACGATAGAGTCCGTGACGAATCAAAACCAAGGCCATGAGCCAAACCATGCCATGGACGATAAGGAGGTAGGTGGTGTACATGGTGTAAAATACGGATTAAAGAAGCTGGATGCGGGAAGCGGGAAGCTGGAAGCCGGATGCGAGATGAATGGGTTCAGAACTTATCCGTAAATTTCAAACAACATCCATCAAGCATCAAGCATTTACCATCCAGCATCCCGCTTCTTTATGAAACTCATCATCCCTATGGCCGGCAAGGGCACGCGTTTGCGCCCGCATTCCCACACCACACCGAAACCATTGCTACCTGTTGCGGGCATTTCCATTGTGGAGCGCATCGTGCTCACCTTCAGCCGCACCATCAATCGGAAAGTGGATGAGATCGCCTTCGTGTTGGGCGATTTCGGCGATGATGTGAAAAAAAGCCTGACGGAAATGGCCGAGCGCCAAGGTGCCACCGCATCCTTCTACTACCAGAAAGAAGCCCGTGGGACCGCTCATGCCATCCATTGCGCGAAAGAATCGTTGGAAGGCGAAGTGATCGTGGTGTTCGCTGATACCTTGTTTGACACAAAAGAACAGGTGAATGTGGATGGAGCCGATAGCGTGATTTGGCTCAAACATGTGGAAGATCCGTCCCGCTTTGGAGTGGCGGTTCAGGATGCCGACGGACGCATCACCAGTTTCGTTGAAAAACCGAAAGAACTGATTTCGAACCTCGCCATCATCGGCGTGTATTATTTCAAAGACGGCGCCGGTTTGCGTCGCGAAATCCAGGCGTTGCTCGATAACAACATCACGGGTCATGGCGGCGAATATCAGCTGACCGATGCGATCGATGCCCTGCTCAAACAAGGAAAAGTGTTCAAAGCGGCAACGGTGGATGAATGGTTGGATTGCGGCACCGTTCCAGCTTGGTTGGAGACCACATCCACCATCATCGCCAAAGAATTCGGAAACACGATGCCGGGTCCGTTTCCGCGCACCATCATCCATCCGCCGGTTTACATCGGAGATGGAGCCGTGATTGAAGGAAGCGAGATCGGTCCGAACGCGAGCATCGGTGCGGGATGTGTGATCCGCAACAGCATGATTTCAGACACGATCGTGCTTGATAAATCGGTTGTGGAGCAATCCAAGCTCATGCAATCCACGATCGGAACCCATGCGCATGTGAACGGCTTCACGGGAAGCGTGAACATCAGCGATCATAGCGTGGTCAAGGGGTGATCGCGACCTACTTGATGATCGTGATCACGCAATTCAGGTGATGCAGGATGTAATTCGTGACGCCGCCCGACAGCAGATCCGTGATTTTCCACTGATAATCGCCACCACCCATGATCACATGATCGATGTTGGCCTTGCGCGCCGTGTCGACGATGGTCTCGCGGGGCTCACCGATGGCCACCATGGTCGAGACTGAGTCCGCATCCCCCGCTTCCATCTGAAAAAAGTCCTTCGCCTCACGCAACACGAGTTTGCTTTTATCGCGGTTCAGGTCGTTTTCTTTCTCTTTGCGATCGCGCGGATCCGGAATCACGGTCATGATCAGCACATTGGGCTTGGGATCCATCAATTTGTACAACCGAGCGGCGTACTGAACCGATAAGGTGGCATATTTCGAGCCATCGGTGGCCAATAACCAGCGTTGAGGCAGACTCATGCGTGTGTTTCTCCGTCGTTGTGATCCAGATCTTGGCGTTCATTCAATCCAGCCAAAACCTTGTGCGCGGATTCGTGTTCATGTTCAGGTTCCATATGCAAGGTAACCACGGCATCGCCATTCACGGCATTCATGATGCGTTTTTCCAAGATGGTGCTGATCTGATGCGCGTCTTTCAAGGTGAGATCGTCATCCATCAGCACATGCAATTCCACCCATGTGGTGTGTCCGGTGGTGCGGTGACGCAGTTTGTGCCACGACTTGATCTGATCCGGCAATTCATTTTCCAATACCGCCCGAATGCGCTTATCCTGGGCTTCATCCACGGTGTCCATGATGCCGCGGATGGCAAACCGCATCAGTTTTCCGCCCTCATACATGATGTATAAGGCCACGCCTGCCGCCACGATCACATCTAAAATGGTGAGCCCGGTGAATTCGATGAGGATGAGGGTGACCACGACGCCCGCGCTCGTCCACACATCTGTCATGGTGTGTTTTCCATTGCCGATGAGGATGTTGTTCTGTTCCTGTTTCCCGACGCGGATCAGATAACTACCCAATATCAGATTCAAAATGCCTGCGCCGGCCACCACGATCATCCCTTCTTTCAAATGATCGGGTTGGAGACCCAGAATGAGGTGGATGGCCGATTGATACAAGATTCCGATGCCCGCAAAAAAGATGACGGTTCCTTCCACGCCCACGGATAGGAATTCGATGCGCTCGTGTCCGTAGGTGTGGGTCGCATCCGCCGGTTTCATACTCAGCCAAACGCCATAGAAAGCGAACGACACAGCCAGGAGATGCACCAGCGATTCGGCCGCATCCGACAGAACCGTGTTCGAACCGGTGATCCAATACCCTGAGCCTTTGATGATCAACGACGCGACGGACACCATCAGGCTGATGGCGATGGCGCGTTTCACGCGGTCGTTTGAGGCGGTCAGTTCAAGTCGGTGCATAGCTTAATTTTGGGTATTTTAGGCACTATACCAACGATTATTTTACGGTTTTGACCGGACTCGACCCCACCCATATCACCCTGTTTCAGACCGTATCGGAAGTGGCCCAGAAATTGGGTCAGCCCGTGTATGTGGTCGGCGGATATGTGAGGGATTATTACCTGAATCGGCTTCGTCCGGACAAAGAGCCTGATATCGACTTCGTGACCATCGGCTCGGGAATCGCCTTCGCCGAAGCCTTGGCCAAGGAGTTGAAAACCACCCAGGTCGCCGTGTTCAAGCAATTCGGAACCGCGCAAGTGGGATGGAAGGGGATGCATCTCGAATTCGTTGGTGCGCGGAAGGAAAGCTATCGCGTCGAATCACGGAAGCCGATTGTGGAAGACGGAACCTTGGAAGACGACCAGAAACGCCGTGATTTCACCATCAATGCGCTGAGTTGGTCGCTGAATAAAGAGGATTTCGGAACGTTACTCGATCCCTTTGGCGGCGTCCGGGATCTGCAGGATCGCGTGATCCGCACGCCGCTCGATCCCGACATCACATTCAGTGATGATCCGCTCCGCATGCTGCGCGCGGTTCGCTTTGCTTCGCAGCTCAGTTTTGATATCGATCCGGTCACGTTCGAAGGCATCAAGGTGATGGCGAACCGCCTCGACATCATTTCCAAAGAGCGTATCCTCGACGAGCTGAACAAGATCATCCTGTCGCCGATTCCATCTACCGGATTCGCATTACTATTTGAAAGTGGCTTGCTAGGCACGTTTTTCCCCGAAATGGTGAAGCTCCATGGCGTGCAAGAAGTGGAGAATTACCGGCATAAAGACAATTTCTGGCACACATTGCAGGTATTGGACAATGTGGCGATGGTGAGCGACGACCTGTGGCTCCGCTGGGCCGCCATCCTGCATGATATCGCCAAGCCGAATACCCAGAAATTTGTGGATGGGATCGGATGGACGTTCCACGGACACGATGCCGTGGGCGCAAACATGACCAAGCGCATCTTCACCCGACTGGGATTGCCGCTCGATGAGCGGATGCGGTTCGTGCAGAATCTGGTGCGCTTGCATCTGCGTCCGATTGCGTTGGTAAAGGAAGAAGTGACGGAATCCGCACTCCGTAGACTGTTATTTGATGCGGGTGAAGACCTCGAAGCGCTCATGATGCTCTGCCGGGCCGACATCACCAGCAAGAACGACCGCAAAGTTCAGAAATATTTAGCCAATTTCGCTTCGGTGGAAGAACGCCTCGTCGAAGTCGAAGAGAAAGACAAGTTGCGGAACTGGCGTCCACCTATTTCCGGCGAAGACATCATGAACGCGCTGAATTTGCCGCCCGGTCCTGAAGTGGGCAAAATCAAGAAGCAGATTGAAGAAGCGATTTTGGAGGGAAAGATTCCGAATGAGCGTGATGCGGCCTATGAGTTTATGATGGACGTGGGAAGGGAGAAGTAGGTTTCCGGTAGATGCTGTCCGCAAGTATCACTTAACAAATACGTTATGTGCCGTATTTTGGCAATTATTTGTGCCAGATTACGTAATAATTTCGGCTCGCATATATATAGATAACAATCAACTACGTCGATTTGATAGGGCAATAAGTAACGCTGTCCGCAAGTCAATATATACTCATGTCAAATTCTCCCTTCATCTGGGTACGATAATCCGGATCACGGACTCGCAGAATGATAGAATCCGCTTGTTTATTCACCTCAAGCGAAAGAACCTAGAGGTTCAAGTCATCGAGTCGTTGACGTGGTATTAGAGTCTCCTTGAATAGGGTTTATACCCTAATAAGGCCGAAAAAACGGATATCTTGCAGAATCAGGCACAGATTCCGGATAAGTTTCCCACTGACAACCGAAAACCGACAACTGAAAACGATGCTCATCGCCAAATCCTACGCCAAACTCAACCTCGGTCTCCGTGTAATACGGCGTAGGGATGACGGCTATCACGATATCCAGACGGGTTTTGTGTTCATCAATTGGTACGATAAGCTCGAAATCGCGCCGGCGGCGGAGACTCATTTTCGTTGCAATCGGCCGGATGTGCCCACCGACGACACCAATCTCATCCTCAAAGCGCTGAAGCTGCTGCGCACAGATTCCGGAAAGAAGCTGAACGTCCGCATTCAGCTCAGCAAATCCATTCCCATGGGCGCCGGACTCGGCGGTGGCAGCTCGAACGCCGCACTGATGCTCCGCATGCTCAACCAGCTGGAGAACCTGGGCTACTCCGATGACGATCTTGCGGCTTTAGGGTCCCGGCTGGGTGCCGATGTGCCTGTCTTCATTCACGGTCAGACCGCCATTGGGTCAGGCATCGGCGACGCCCTCATCCCGGCCGACATCCAACCCGACGCTTGGATCGTCACCGTCTTTCCCAATCAACATAGTTCCACCGCCGACGCGTATCGCTTTTGCTCCCCCTACGAAGACGAATCTCTCGACGTGGGAAGCACCTTGCGCGACTATCCCATCGAGCAATGGCCGACATTCTTGGTGAACGACCTCGAACCGCCGGTCATGGAAATCCTGCCAGTGATAGGAGATTTGAAAGACCAATTCTATGATTTAGGTGCAGCTTATTCGGCGATGAGCGGATCCGGGTCGAGCGTATTCGGCATCTTTGAAATGGAACATCTCGCATTTGAAGCCTTCGAATACCTCAAGCAAGAAGGGTACGCGGCCAATCTCACGCTTCCCAATTTCGTGCCGGACAAGCTCATCCATCAGAGATAAACGCCTTTTTCGTATTTTGCACCCTCCGTTAGGGACACATCTATTCATTTTACATGGCTAAAACGCATACTATCGACGCGCGTCGCGCATTGGACACCAAATCCATTCAAGAGGGAATCCAAGAACATCTTCGCTTCACGTTGGCGAAAGACGAATATTCGGCCACCGATTGGGATGTCTATCGCAGCATCGTGCTCGCCGTGATGGACCGCCTGCATGAGCGCTGGATCAACACCCAACAAACCTATTACAAAGAAGACCGCAAACGCGTCTATTACTTGTCGATGGAGTTTCTCATCGGCCGGTTGCTGGACAATGCCGTCATCAACCTTGGGATTCAAGACGAAGTGCGCGAAGCCGTCACCAAAATGGGGTATGACTACGACAAGCTTCGCGACGAAGAACTCGACGCGGCGCTAGGGAATGGCGGATTGGGTCGCTTGGCGGCTTGCTTCCTCGATTCGATGGCCACGCTCGGCATCGCGGGGTATGGTTATGGTATCCGATATGATTTCGGGATCTTCCATCAGCAGATCGAACAAGGATTCCAGGTAGAGCGACCCGATACATGGCTTCGGTTTGGAAATCCGTGGGATATCGTCCGCCCGAAAGTCTTCTATCCGGTCTACTTCTATGGCGAATCCGTGCCGTACACCGACGAAAAAGGTGTGCTGCGTTTCAGATGGCAGAACGGACAAAAAGTGATGGCGTTGGCGCACGACATGCCGATTCCGGGTTACAAGAACGAGACGGTGAACAACCTGCGTTTGTGGAAGGCCACATCCCCTAAATCATTGGATCTTCGCAGTTTCAACCAGGGTGAGTACATCGATGCAATCCGCGACATCCAGCTGACGGAAAACATCTCTCGCGTACTGTATCCGAACGATAAAGTGTTTGTGGGACAAGAACTTCGCCTCAAGCAGGAGTACTTCTTGGTATCGGCTACGTTGCAGGACATCCTGCGTCGATTCAAGAAAATCCACGGAAATAATTTCGCGGTGCTTCCGGATAAAGTCGCCATCCAGTGCAACGACACCCATCCGAACTTGGCGGTACCAGAACTGATGCGGATTCTGATGGATGAGGAAGGCTTGGATTGGGATGCAGCCTGGGCGATTGTGACGAAAACGATCGCATACACGAACCATACGATTCTGCCGGAAGCGCTCGAAAAATGGCCTGTATCGCTGATGCGCAACATGTTGCCGCGTCACTTGCAAATCATCTATGAGATCAACAAACGCTTCCTGAACAAGGTGCATGACACGTTTGGAGAGGATGTGAACCGTATCCGCCGCATGAGCATCATCAGTGAAGGCGAACATCCATCCGTCCAGATGGCGACGCTTGGTATTGTGGGCTCTCACAAGGTGAATGGGGTTGCTGCGCTGCATTCGGATCTCATCAAAAAAACGATCTTCAAAGATTTCGTGGAGCTCTGGCCCGAGAAATTCACGAACAAGACGAATGGCATCACGCCACGGCGCTGGCTGCGTCAGTGCAACCGCGAGTTGGCGGATCTGATCACATCCAAAATCGGAGAAAGCTGGGTGACCCACCTCGATGATCTGAAAAAAATCGATCATTTGGCCACGGATAAAGCCTTTGTGAAGGAATTCGCAGCGATCAAACGTCGCAATAAGGAAAAACTGGGTGCCTACATTCTAGAGAAGATGGATGTGAAGGTGAGTCCGGATGCGATGTTCGACATCCAGATCAAGCGAATCCACGAGTATAAGCGCCAGTTGATGGCGGCCCTGCATACCGCGGTGCTGTACAACCGCATCAAGGCGGATCCCTTGGGCAAGTTCCAGCCTCGCGTGGTGCTGTTCGGTGGGAAAGCGGCGCCGGGTTATTACATGGCGAAAATGCACAT